>ANAW01000093.1:0-17962 GCA_000340945.1 Nocardiopsis synnemataformans DSM 44143
CGAGCGCGGCCGCACCGTCACCATCCGCGGCGCGGCGGGTACCGCCTACGCCGACGGCGAACGCACCGGGGAGCCGCCCCTGGTCTGCGAGGTGGCCCCCAAAGCGGTCGAGATGTTGGAGCTGACCTCATAGGCTGGAGACCATATGAGTAGTCACGCTGAGCGGTACGCCGCCTTCCGTCGGCGCCAGGGGTCATCCAGCGCCGCCATCGAGGCCTTCCAGGGCCTCTACGGGTTCGAGTTCGACCCGTTCCAGATCCGGTCCTGCAAGGCCCTGGAGAGCGGCCACGGGGTGCTGGTGGCCGCGCCCACCGGCTCCGGCAAGACCGTGGTCGGCGAGTTCGCCGTGCACCTGGCCCTGAGCGAGGGCACCAAGTGCTTCTACACCACGCCCATCAAGGCGCTGTCCAACCAGAAGTACAACGACCTCGTCAAGCGCTACGGCGCCGACCAGGTCGGACTGCTGACCGGTGACAACAGCGTCAACGGCGAGGCGCCCGTGGTCGTCATGACCACCGAGGTGCTGCGCAACATGCTCTACGAGGGCTCGGCCACCCTCGGCGGACTGGCCTACGTGGTGATGGACGAGGTGCACTACCTCGCCGACCGCTTCCGCGGCGCGGTCTGGGAGGAGGTGATCATCCACCTGCCCGAGTCGGTGCGCATGGTCGCCCTCTCGGCCACCGTCAGCAACGCCGAGGAGTTCGGCGAGTGGCTCCAGCAGGTGCGCGGCGACACCGCCGTCATCGTCGACGAGAAGCGGCCCGTGCCGCTGTGGCAGCACGTCATGGTCGGCGACCGCGTCCACGACCTGTTCGTGGACATGGAGGAGGACCCCGCCTCCGGCCCGGAGGACGGGGACGGGCAGGAGGGCTCCACCGGGCGCGCCAAGAAGCGCAGGCGCGAGCGCCGCCGCCAGGGCTGGCAGCCCCGCGAGATCGAGGTCGGCGGACAGAGGCTGCGGATCAACCCCCGGCTGACCCGGTTCGCCGAGGAGGACTCGCGCATCACCCAGCTCGCCAACCGCCGCCGCCACCCGCAGTCGCGGGCCCGCGGCAACGTGCGGCCCCGCTCCCGGTTCGCGCCGCCCTCGCGGCCCACCATCATCGAGGAGCTCGACGACGACGGCCTGCTGCCCGCGATCACCTTCGTCTTCAGCCGTGCGGGGTGCGACGACGCCGTCCGCCAGTGCCTGGCGGCCGGGCTGGTGCTCACCACCCCGGAGGAGGCCGACGAGATCCGCGAGTACGCCGAGACGCGGTGCGCCGACATCCCGCCCGCGGACCTGGCCGTGCTCGGCTTCGAGCAGTGGCTGCGCGCCCTGGAGGCGGGCATCTCCTCCCACCACGCCGGGATGCTGCCCACGTTCAAGGAGATCGTCGAGCACCTGTTCTCGCGCGGCCTCATCCGCGCGGTGTTCGCCACCGAGACCCTGGCCCTGGGCATCAACATGCCCGCGCGCACGGTGGTCATCGAGAAGCTCGACAAGTGGAACGGCGAGACCCACGCCCAGCTCACCCCCGGCGAGTACACGCAGCTCACCGGACGCGCCGGGCGGCGCGGCATCGACGTGGAGGGCCACGCGGTGGTCGTGTGGCAGGCCGGGACCGACCCCGAGTCGGTGGCCAGCCTCGCGGGCACCCGCACCTACCCCCTCAACTCCAGCTTCCAGCCCTCCTACAACATGGCGGTGAACCTGGTCGGCCAGGTCGGCCGCCAGCGCAGCCGCAACATGCTGGAGGCGTCCTTCGCCCAGTTCCAGGCCGACCGCGCCGTCGTGGGCCTGGTCAAACAGCTGCGCAAGAGCGAGGAGGCCCTGGAGGGCTACGCCCAGGCTGCCGAGTGCCACCTGGGCGACTTCATGGAGTACGCCGCGCTGCGCCGCGCCCTGAGCGACCGCGAGTCCATGCTCTCCAAGAACCGCTCGGTCCGGCGCCGCGACGAGGCCCTGGAGAGCCTGGAGAAGCTGCGCACCGGCGACATCATCCGCATCCCCTCGGGCCGCTACTCCGGACACGCGGTCGTGCTGGACCCGGGGCTGCGCCACGACCTGCCCGCGCCCCTCGTGCTCACCGTGGACAAGCAGGTCAAGCGGGTCAACGCCAGCGACTTCACCGTGCCGGTGCACCCCTCCGGGCGCATCCGCGTGCCCAAGTCGTTCTCGGCCAAGTCGCCGCGCTCGCGCCAGGACCTGGCCTCCACGCTGCGCAACAAGCTCAAGGAGCGCGGCACCGACCCCGTCTACGAGCGGGGTTCGCGCGAGGCGGGGGAGGACTCCGAGGTGCTGCGCCTGCGCGGGGAGATGCGCCAGCACCCCTGCCACGGGTGCGCCGACCGCGAGGACCACGCCCGCTGGGCCGAGCGCTACTTCCGCCTGCGCCGGGAGACCGACAGCCTGCGCCGCCGGGTGGAGGGGCGCTCGCACGTCATCTCCCGCACCTTCGACCGCGTGTGCGGGGTGCTGGAGGACCTGGGGTACCTGGAGGGCGACAGCGTCTCCGACGGCGGGGCGCGGCTGGCCAAGGTCTACTCCGAACTGGACCTGCTCGTGGCCGAGTGCCTGCGCCGCGGCCTGTGGAAGGGGCTGACCCCGGTCGAGCTGGCCGCCTGCGCCGCCTCGCTGGTCTACGAGTCGCGCCGGGGCGACGACGCCTACCCGCGCCTGCCCGGCGGGCGGATCGAGGAGACGCTCGCGGAGATGGTGCGCCTGTGGGGCGAGCTGGGGGAGGTCGAGTCCCGGCACCGGGTGTCGTTCCTGCGCCAGCCCGACCTGGGCTTCGTGTGGACGGCGCACCGGTGGGCGGGCGGCGACCGGCTGGACGCCATCCTGCGCCAGTCCGACATGACCGCCGGGGACTTCGTGCGCACCGCCAAGATGCTGGTGGACATGCTCAGCCAGATCGCCGGGGCCAGCGGCGACGCCGAGGTGCGATCGACCGCGCGCAAGGCCGGTGACCTGGTGCGGCGCGGGGTGGTGGCCTACTCCTCGTTCACCTAGTGCCGCATGGGGCGACGTTCGCCCTGTCGGCGACGGCGCGTGGGCGCCGGTCGCCGCGGCCCGGCCCACGGCTGCCGCCTGGACGGGCTCAGGCGGAGGCGCGGGCGATGGTGCCCGCGGTGAGCGTGGCCAGCATCTCCTGCAGAGCGGTCACGAAGTCCAGCTTGAACGCGGTGAGCGAGGGGTCGGCTTCGTAGGCGGCGAGCATCGCCGGGGAGGGCCGTGCGTGTGTCCACACGGCGCCGACGGCCATGATCATGGCCGCGGTCAACCGCGGTGCGCTGTCGCCCAGCTCAGGAAGGTGCTGGTGGGCCAACGCCGCGATGTCGGCGACGTTGGCCACGGCCGCGCGCTTGTAGCGGGCGGCCACCTGCGGGGAGACGTTGTGTTCCAGCACGCCCGCCTGCGCGCTCAGCAGGTCGCACAGGACCCGGCGTTGGGCGAGGGAGCCCGCGATGACGGCGGCGAACTGCTCCGCACGCCGGCTCACCGGAGCGTCCTGGTCGATGCCGGCGTGCGCGAGGGCGGGCAAGTCGGCCACCCACTGCCGCCAGGCGCGGTCGAGCAGTTCCAGCAGGATCGCCTCGCGCGATTCGAAGTAGCGCAGCACGTTGGACTTCGCCAGCCCGACGCGGCGGCTCAGCTCGTTCAGGCTGATCTCGCTGATGGGCGTCTCCTCGAGCATGGCGGCGGCGGTGTCGAGGATGGCCTGGCGCCGTATCCCACGCTGCTCCTCACTGCGCGCGCGCTGGAAGTTCGTCATGCCCCCAGGTTACAGACTCCCGGTCTTTTGACATCAGACCGGTGGTCTTCTACGTTGGGGCCACAGTCGAACAGACCGCCGGTCTGAAAAGGGAGCAGGTCCTGGGCCGCGCACCGGGACCGACGCCCTTCATCGACGAAGCCGTCAACAGCGAATCCGAGGAGCGTGACAACGGTGAACCACTGGACTCCCGACGACATCCCCGATCAGACCGGCCGCACGGCGCTGATCACCGGCGGGAACAGCGGGATCGGGCTCGAGACCGCCCGCGCGCTCGCCCGGCACGGGGCCCGCGTCATCCTGGCCGGCCGCAGCCGGACCAGGCTGGACCAGGCCGCGGAGGCCGTGCGCGCCGCGACCCCCGGGGCCCGGACGGACACCCTCGTGCT
Source organism: Nocardiopsis synnemataformans DSM 44143 (assembly GCA_000340945.1). GTDB lineage: Bacteria > Actinomycetota > Actinomycetes > Streptosporangiales > Streptosporangiaceae > Nocardiopsis > Nocardiopsis synnemataformans. The sequence goes on from ANAW01000093.1 coordinate 4,151, forward strand.
CGACCTCTCCGACCTCTCCTCCGTCCGCGACGCGGCCACCCGGATCGCCGAGACCGAGACGGTTGACCTGCTCCTCAACAACGCCGGCGTGATGAACCTGCCCGAGCGGCGGACCACCCACGACGGCCTCGAGATGACGGTCGGCACCAATCACCTCGGCCACTTCGCCTTCGACGCCCAGGTCTGGCCCGCCGTGCGCCGCTCGTCCGCACCGCGCGTGGTCACCGTCAGCGCCATCGCGGCGCGGTGGCCGACGGGCAGACTGGACGACCTGATGAGCGAGAAGAGCTACCGCCCCATGGGCGCCTACGCCAAGTCCAAGCGCGCCAACATCGTCTACACCCTCGAACTCGCGCGCCGCACTGCAAGCAGCCCCGTCGAGGCGCTCGCCGTCCACCCGGGGTCGGCGATGACCGGTCTGCAGCAGCACGGCAACGGCGCTCTGAGCCGCATGGTCACCCCGATCGCCGCACGCCTGCTCATGGGCTCGGCCGAGGGCGCGGCCTGGCCCTCCCTGTACGCGGCGACCAGCCCGTACGTCCGGTCGGGCGGGTTCATCGGCCCCGCCGGACGGGACCAGACCTCCGGCACCCCCAAGCCCGCCAAGCTCCCCACAGGCGCCGACGACCCCGCGGAGGGCGGGCGGCTGTGGGCGGCGAGCGAGCAGCTCACAGGTGTCCCCTTCGACCTCGAAGCCGGGGCCGCCATCTAGGGTCCGTCCTCACAGGTCGCCGGACGGCGGATCACGGTGGCGTGGTACGCCGCCGTGACACAAGGGTTCTGAACTGCGGCGATCTTGTACTCGCAGCGAGGTTGGACGGTCGGGACGCGCTCTGGGCACAGGGCCGCGACGGACGGGGGCCGGGGAACACCGTCAACGCGGGTCCGGCGGGGGGATCTCCCCGGACCCGCGCACGACGAGCGCGGTGGGCACCCGCTCCTCGCGGGGCGGGCCGTCGTCACCCGCGATGCGCGCGAAGAGCCGCCGCACCGCCAGGGCGCCGATGCGCATCACGTCCTGGGCGATCACGGTCACCCGGGGCGTGAGCAGGTCGGCCATGGGGAAGTCGTCGAAGCCCACCACCGCGACGCGCTCGTGCAGGCCGCGTTCCTGGAGGGCCTGGATGGCGCCGATGGTCACCAGGTTCTGGGCGGTGAACAGCGCCGTGGGCGGGTCCGCGGAGTCCAGCAGCGCGCCGGTCGCCCGCGCCGCCGCGGCGGGGCCGGTCAGGCCGCGCACCACGCGTCCGGGGCGCTCGGGCAGGCCCCGCTCGGCCAGGGCCGCCCGGTATCCGGTCAGGCGCTCGTCCGCGGTGCTGACGCCGGGCTCGTGGCCGAGGAAGGCGATCTCGGTGTGCCCGTGGTCGGCCAGGTGCAGCACCGCCTCGCGGGCCCCCTCGGTGTTGGCGGCCATGACCGCGTCGGCGTCCAGGCCGCGCGGCGGGCGGTCGGCGAACACCACCGGGGTGCCGGTGCGGATCTCGCGGTGCAGATAGCCGTGGTCGGACGCGGCCGGGACCAGCAGGATCCCGTCCACCCGGTGCAGGGTGGCTGCCCGCACCAGCTCCAGTTCGCGCAGGGGGTCCTCGTCCAGGCTCCCGGCGAAGACCAGGGTGCCGTGCTCGCGGGCCACGTTCTCCACCGCCCGGCTCAGCGTGGCGGAGAAGGGGTTGGCCACGTTCTCCAGCAGCAGGGCGATCTGGCGGGTGGCGCCGTCGGTGCGGCGCAGGCTGGAGGCGGCCAGGTTCGGCCGGAAGTCCAGTTGCGCGACGGCCCGCATGACGCGGTCGCGCAGTTCCTCGGAGACGGTGGAGACGTCGTTGACCACGCGCGAGACCGTCTTGACGCTCACCCCGGACAGGGCCGCGACGTCGCGCATGGTGGCCCGGCGCACCGGGTCCGCCGTGGCCCGCCGACCGCCGTTGTGGTCCACCGACACCGCTACCACCCCCTCGTCCCGACACCGTCCGCGGCGTTCCCGGCACGAGGACGGGGCGCCGCGCGGGGCGACCGCCCGGGGGCTCAAGGGAGGTCCGGGCACGCGCGGTCTCATTCTGCCCCACCGGCCCCGGCCGGTGAGCGGTGAACGCGACAGCCGCCCCCCGACCTGGAGCGGTCGGCGGGGCCGCGCGGGCGGGGAGCGCGCCCGGGTGGCGGACGCCACACGCGGAACACCCCGGCGGCGGGCGCTGTTGGACGCGATGGTGGACCCCGGTGGCCGGAGCGGCACCCGAAAGGGGTCATCATGGAGAGACACGGGACCCTTGGGCCTGTAGTTCGCAAGACACCTGAAACGAGGCTTGAGCAGTGCTGCGCACCCTCATCAACGGCAAGATCCACCGCGCCACGGTCACGCAGGCCGACCTGCACTACGTCGGGTCGGTCACGATCGACGCCGACCTGATGGACGCCGCCGACATCGTCGACGGCGAGCAGGTCCACATCGTCGACATCGACAACGGCGCCCGACTGGTCACCTACGCGATCACCGGCGAACGCGGTACCGGCGTCATCGGCATCAACGGCGCCGCCGCCCGGCTGGTCAGCCCCGGCGACCTGGTCATCATCATCTCCTACGCCCAGCTCACCGAGGCCGAGCGGGCCGAGCACGTCCAGCACATCGTGCACGTGGACCGCGACAACAGGATCGTCTCCCTGGGTGAGGACCCGGCCGAGCCGGTGCCGGGGAGCGCGCTGGTCTCCGGACGCTGAACCCGGTCCTCCCGGCCCGGGGCCGCCGGGCCCCGGCCGCCGGACTCCCCGCGGTGCCCGCGCCGATGCCCCCCGCGTCGCCGCGGGCACCGTCGTCGCAGGGGGCCCGGCGTCCTCGCAGGCGGGACGCGCTCCCGCGGCACCGGGACGCCGTCTCCGGTGCGCCCGTGCGGCACCCGAACCCGCTCCCGCGCGGCCGAAACCTCCGGAGTGAGAGTCCGAATCCCGTGTTCGGCAAGGGTCGCAGGTCACCCGTGGCGTGGCCGGTTCCGGCCTGATCACCCGCCCCCGTGCCGGGTATGTCCACCATCGGCATGGACAGGACTGGGGAGCAGGAACAGCGCCGGATCGCCGAACACATCGAGTGGCAGAAGCAGGGTGCGTGGGTAGTCCTGTGGGGTCCCTACACCCGCTGTTTCTGGGCGTTCGCGTGCTGGCCGGTGGTCCCCGCGGGCGGCGTCGTCATCAGCGCGCGCGACCCGCACACCCTGTACTCGGAGATGCGCTACGTCGAGCGCGAGCACGACTTCCTGCGGTGGCGCTACGGACGCGGCTGAGCGGCGCCCGTCAGGGTGGGTATTACGACATGGCGGACATAACGCGCTTCTGACTAGGATTCCTCCGTTGGTAGGACCAAACAGAGGACGGACGCGTGTCGACACACACCGCTCAGCCAGGGAACGCCCTCACCGAGCCGGAACGGGCCCGGCTCCAGCGGCGCACCGTCCTGGTCCTCATGCTCGCCCAGGTGGTCGGGGGCGTGGGCATGGGCGCGATGATCGCGGTGGGCGCGCTCATCGCCCTCGAACTCACCGGCTCCGACACCTGGTCCGGCATGGCCACCACCATGATCACCCTGGGCGCCGCGGTGTTCGCCCTGCCCCTGGCCTCGCTGGCCGCCCGGCGCGGCCGCCGCCCCGGACTCGCGCTGGGCTGGGTGCTCGGCGCCCTCGGCGGCACCGTCGTCATCGCCGCCACGGTGCTGGAGGCGTTCGCGCTGTTCCTCGTCGGCATGGTCCTGGTCGGCGCCGGGACCGCCACCAACCTCCAGGCGCGCCACGCCGCCGCCGACCTGGCCTCCGAGCGCAGCCGGGGTCGGGACCTGTCGATCGTGGTCTGGGCGACCACCGTCGGCTCGGTAGTGGGCCCCAACCTCACCGGCCCCGGCGCGCGCGTGGCCGCCCTGTTCGGGCTGCCCGACCTGCTGGGCCCGGTGCTGTTCACCACCGCCGGGTTCGTCCTGGGCGGGCTGCTGATCCTCGTCCTGCTGCGCCCGGACCCGCTGCGCGCGGCCACCGCGGACCGGCCCTCCGGCGCGGCCTCCTCCGGCGCCCGGCTGTCCGTGGCCGGGGCGCTGCGGGTGATCGCGGCCAGCCCGGGGGCGCTGCTGGCGGTGGTCGGCATCGTGGCCAGCCACACGGTGATGGTCGCGGTCATGACCATGACCCCGGTGCACATGTCCCACCACGGCGCGGCGCTGACCGTGATCGGCCTGACCATCTCCCTGCACATCGCCGGTATGTACGCCCTGTCCCCGGTGGTGGGGTGGCTCACCGACCGGTTCGGCCGGGTGCCCGTGCTGCTGACCGGACAGGGCGTCCTGGTCGCCGCCGCGGTGGTGGCGGGCACGGCCGGGCACGACGAGGCCAGGGTGACGGTCGGGCTGGTGCTGCTGGGACTGGGGTGGTCGTTCGGGCTGGTGTCCGGAACGGCCCTGCTGGCGGAGTCCCTGGCGGCGGATGTGCGCCCCCGCGTGCAGGGCGTCAGCGACCTGGTGATGAACCTGGGCGGCGCGGCGGCGGGCGCGCTGTCGGGTGTGGTGCTGGCCCAGGCGGGCTTCGGCGGACTCAACCTGTTCGCGGCCGTGTTCACCGTGCCGGTGTTCGTGCTCGCCGTGCGCGCGCGGCTGGCCCGGGGGGACCGGCGGGGGAGGGCCGCGGGAGCGCGCTGACCGCCGACCGGCCTGTCGTCGGGGCGTGGGGCCCCGGGAGCGGGGGACCCGGGCCGTCCGGTCCGGAAGGCCCCGTGACCGCGCCCTGCGCCCCTTGCCCTGTGCCCCTTGCCTTGTGTCCTTCGCGCGGTGCCCGTTGCACCGTGCTCTTGACGCCGTGCCCTTCACCCCGTGTCATTTGCCCGGGCCTTTACCGAAAACGCCCCGTGATCTCCACGCCCGATCCCGCCCCCGCGGTTACCGTGCAGGCGTGAAGCGCCCAACGGCGGTTTCCGGTGGGCGGGCCGCGCTGACATGAGGGGTGTTCTCAGTGTCCGATCGGGAGTCCGAGGGTGTGCCGCAGGAGCAGTCGGGACAGCGCCCGGACCCGGTGAACCACCGTCCGCCGGAGGAGTGGCGTCCCGGTGACCCCGGTGATCCGATCGAGGGCGGGCCGCAGCCGCCGGGGGAGCCGCCGCACCGCTTCCCCCCTCAGGACCCGCTCGCGCCGCCTTCCGGAGCGGACCAGTCCCCGCACGGACGCCACGAGAGCCCTCCCTCCACGGGGTCCCACGCCTACGGGGAGCCCCCGGCCGGGGGACGAGCTCCCGGAGACGTCCCCCCGGGCGGGCACCCGACGGGCGCGCCCCCCGAACCGGTGACCGGTGAGCTCTCCGAGGGCCCCAGCGGCCCCGGCCAGGCCGGGTACGAGCACGCGGGATACGCCCCCGGATACGGGGAGTCGGACGGGCCCGCGACCGGCGCGGGCGGTCAGCCGCCCGGCGGGCCGCCGGGCAACTTCAGCTCCGGCCAGGGGCCGGGCTACGCCGCGGCGGGCGGCTACCCCTCGGGCCAGGGGCCGGGGTACGCGCCGGGGCAGACCGGCGGTTACGGGCAGACCGGCGGTTACGGACAGGCCTACGGTTACGGACCGGAGCCCGGCGCGGGCCAGGGCTACCCGCCCCAGGGCGGCTACGGGCCGCCGGAGACCAGACCCACCCCGTGGGGCAAGATCATCGGCCTCGGCTGCGGCGTTCTCCTGCTGCTGATGTTCGTCATCGCCGGGTGCACGACCGTCGCCCTGTTCGCGGCGGCCCACAGGCAGCCCCCGGCGGAGGAGAGCGAGTCCCGCCAGGAGGGCGGCGAGGCGGCCGGGCCCCGGGTCGAGCTCACCGCCTCCCCCGCCGACTTCGATCCCGGACCGCTCTACACCGAGGGCGAGTACACGAGCGTGGACGTGTCAGTAACGAACACCGGCCAGGAGGACATCGAGGTCAACCCGCTCTACTTCCGGGTCGTGGACGCCCGGGGCGACCAGCACAGCACATCCGAGGCCGTCGGCATGGACGCCGATGAGATCGGTGCGCGCACGCTCGCCCCCGGGCAGAGCGTCTCGGGGGTGATCACGGTGGAGGGGGACGTGGAGGCCGAGACCGTGGTCTTCTCCCCCTTCTTCGGCGAACCGGTGGAGGTGCCGGTCAGCTGACCGGTGGCGCCGCGGAAGGGATCGGAAGAGGGCTCAGGGGGCCAGCGCCGGGTCGCGCAGCCACTCCGACAGGTCCTGCTGGCGCTCGCCGTCGCACTTGAGCGGGCACGTGGTGCAGTACCCGTGGTCCGGGTCGCCCTTGTAGTCGAAGCAGCAGGTGCCCCGCACCGCCCAGGTACCGCGCGGGTGGTCGGGCGCGAAGGGGAACAGGCGCGGGCGCCTGCGGGTCACCGCGCCCGCCGCGACCACCGCGTCGCCCAGGCGGGTGGCCAGCTCCCAGGCCTGCTCGGGGTCGCGGCCCAGGTAGCGAGCCGGGTTGAGCATGTAGAAGTGCAGGGTGTCGAGCACCCAGCCCCACAGGGTGCGCTTGCCCGAGCGCGTGTGCCCGTGCAGGGAGTCGATGATCGGCTCGAACGTGGCGAACAGGGCCTCGGCGGCCATCCGCAGCTGGGCGTCCTCGTCCTCGGCCACCACGGTGTCGGGGTGGCCGACGGCGGGGTCGTCCGGCAGGACCGCCGTCCGGGTGCCGACCGAGGCGGGTGTGCCGAAGCGCGCCAGGCCGGAGTCCCAGGGCAGGTAGAGGGTGTCCGGGCTCAGCAGCGGGGCGCGCCCGGTCAGGTACAGCGAGGCCGAGACCAGGAAGATGGGCTCGCGCAGGGTCACCCGCAGGAAGTTGGTGGCGGCGGGGAGGCGGTGGCCGGGACCGTGTTCGCTGCGGAGCCGGTCGTACAGGACCGGCAGCCAGCCGTCCGCAGCCATGGCGCCCGCCTGGTGCCAGCGCACGCGGCCGCGGGGAACGGCGGAGAGCTCCTCGAAGGAGAGCAGCGCGGGCAGGGGCGCGAACTTCAGCGGCGCACAGGCGTCGCGGAACGCGTCGAGCGGATCTGGAGTCACCGCGTAACCTGCCCTTCGTCGCACGATGCCGTCATGTCCGGGGGTCGTGTGGGTGCAGTGACCTTCGGGGGACGAGTACATCTGCGCCTCTTAAGTGAGGCTACCCTAACGAGCGCGTGTGCCGCAATGATCATCGGATTATCCCCTAACCGCGATCCGGGCAGAAGATGCAGGTACGGGTGGTTTTCTCCGAGGAGGCGGCGGGCGTGGCGTGTGTCACCGTCGCCGTTTCCGCTGCGTGTGCGGTGTGGCGTGAGTGTCGGAAGGGATGGCAGAGGGAGGCTCCTGTGTCCCTCCGGTCCCACACGGGTGCGGTGCCGAACGGGGAAGCGGGGAAGGGGCCCTCCGTACGGTCGCACCGTGGGGAGGGCCCCGGGGGGGTTCAGACGGGAGCCGCGGCGGCCGGACTCCGGCCGCTCGTGCGCGGTCGCGGTGGCGTGGCCGGAGCGCGTGTTTCGTGGGCGTTCGGGCGGCTCCGCCTCCGCGGGAGCCGCCCGGGCCGTGGGTACCGGGCCGACGGGGCGGGGACAGCGCGACCGGGGCAGTTGGACGAGGTCGGAGTGTCCGGGTCAGCGGCTGAGCCGCCGGAAGCGGCGCACTGCCAGGGGGGTGACCAGGAGCATGGCGGCTACCGGCAGGGCCACGGCCAGGAGCAGCGCGTTCTCCGCGGGCCAGGCGTCCGAGGGCAGGGACGGGTTGCCGAACAGGTCGCGGGTGGCGGTGACCACCGCCGACAGCGGGTTCCACTCGGCGACGAGGGCCAGCCAGGAGGGCATGGCCTCGGACGGCAGGAAGCTCGTCGAGAGCATGCTGAGCGGGAACGTCAGCGGGTAGACGACCATGCTCACGGAGTCGGCCGTGGGCAGCACCAGACCCAACAGCACCCCGAGCCACACCAGGGCCAGCCGGAAGAGCAGCAGCACGCCGACGGCGGCCAGGGCTCCGAGGACCCCGTCCTCGGCGCGCCAGCCCATCGCGGACCCAACCAGGAGCAGCAGGGCCACCTCCAGGCAGGCGCGCGCCATGTCCGCCAGGGCGCGGGCGCCGAGCAGGGCCGCAGGGGACATGGGCATGGACCGGAAGCGGCTCATCACGTCGCGGGCGGTGTCGCGGGCGATCCCGGAGGCGGTGCCGCCGACGCCGTAGAGCATGACCATCGCCAGCATCGCCGGGACCAGGAACTCGCGGTAGTCCTCCGTGCCCGGGGGCGCCATCACGTCGCCGAACACGTAGCCGAACAGGAGCACCATCACCACCGGCATGGTGATCGCGATGACCGGTTCGAAGGGGTCGCGGACCATGTGCCGGACGTTGCGGCGGGTCAGCACCAGGGTGTCGGCGCCGGTCTTGCGCAGGCGCTGGGCCCGGGTGGGCCGGCGGGGAGGCGGGCTCCCGGGGGCCAGCGGGCGCGGACCGGCCGCGGGAGCGGCTGCGGCGGTCATCGGGACACCTCCTGCGGGGCGCGGTGGGTGCCCCCGCGGCCGGTGGCGGTCGTTCCGGTCAGGCCGAGGAAGACCTCGTCCAGGCTCGGGCGGCGGACGCCGATGTCCTCCACCCGCAGGCCGGAGCCGTCCAGGGCGCGCACGGCCCGGGTCAGCGCGTCCATCCGGTCCTCGGCCGGAACGCTGACGCGCTGCTCGTCGCGGTGCACGCTGGCCCGGGCGGACACGGCCGCGCCCAGGAGGCGCGCGGTGGCGTCCAGTTCGGCGGGGTCGCGCACGACCACGTCGAGGCGGTCGCCGCCCACCTGCGACTTGAGGGAGTCGGGGGTGCCCTCGGCGATGACGCGGCCGTGGTCGATGACGGCGACGGCGTCGGCGAGCTGGTCGGCCTCCTCCAGGTACTGCGTGGTGAGCAGCACGGTTGTTCCGGAGGCGGCCAGGGCGCGCACCGACTCCCAGACCTGGAGGCGGCTGCGGGGGTCCAGCCCGGTGGTGGGCTCGTCCAGGAACAGGACGCCGGGCTCCTGGATGAGGCTGACGGCCAGGTCCAGGCGGCGGCGCATCCCGCCGGAGTAGCCGTCGGCGCGGCGGTCGGCGGCCTCGACGAGGTCGAAGCGCTCCAACAGGGCGCGGGCGCGCTCGTCGGCGCCACGGGGGGCGAGGCCGTACAGGCGGCCGAACATGACGAGGTTCTCGCGGCCGGTGAGGAGTTCGTCGACCGAGGCGTACTGGCCGGTCAGGCCGATCTCGGCGCGCACGCGGTCGGCCTGGGTGAGCACGTCGTACCCGGCGACGCGGGCGTGCCCGGAGTCGGGGCGCAGCAGGGTGGCCAGGACGCGGACGGCGGTGGTCTTACCGGCGCCGTTGGGACCGAGCAAGCCGAAGACGGTTCCGGCTCCGACGGTCAGGTCGAGGCCGTCCAGGGCGCGGGTGGCGCCGTAGTCCTTGCGCAACCCCTCGGCGCTGATGGCCGGGGCCGTGTGGGACATGACAGTGTGCTCCATAAACTGTTTATGCCGTACATGTATTTGTGTAAGTAATACACAGATCTAGGATGGTGTCAACGACGCAGCCGACGACGGGTGGGGTATGACGGCCGAGCAGCGGGGGACGAACCGGATGGAGCGGGAGGTCGAGCTCCTGTGGGGGCTGCGCCAGCCCGAACCGAGGAGGGGGCCCAAGCCCAGGCTCAGCCGGGGGGCGGTGGTGGCGGCGGCGGTCGCCCTCGCCGACGCGGAGGGCCTGGAGGCCGTCTCCATGCAGCGGGTGGCCAAGGAGCTGGGCTACACCACGATGTCGCTGTACCGGTACGTGGACAGCAAGGAGGACATGCTCGTCCTCATGAGCGACGCGGCCATGGACGGCGATCCGCCCCCGCCGCGCGAGGGCGGGGACTGGCGGGCCGGCGTGGAGGAGTGGGTCCACGGGGCGGTGGCCATGTACCGCCGCCACCCGTGGGGGGTCTACCTCACCCTGAACGGGCCGCCCAACGGGCCCAACGGGCTGCGCTGGATGGAGTCGGGGCTGCGCGAGATCTCCCGGTCCGGTCTGGACGTGGGCTGGTCGCTCCAGATGCTGACGATGCTCTCCGCCATCCTGCGCGAGACGGTCCGCATCGAGCTGGACATGATCCGCGCGGCCCGGGCGGCGGGCGGCACCATGGCCGACACCGGACGCGACTACAGCAGGGGGCTGCGCAGGGTCGTCACCGAGGAGGAGTTCCCCACCATCACCCGGCTGCTCCGGGAGGGGGTCATGGAGGAGTTCCCGGACACCGGGCGGGGGGACGCGGGCGGGCCCACGGAGGACCTGGACTTCTCCATCCGCCGGGTCCTGGACGGCATCGAGGTGTACGTGGAGCGCCAGCGCGCCTCCGGGAGGGCGGGGGACTGACCTCCTCTCCGGGCGGACCCCGGCGAGGACCCCGGCGAGACACGGAGCGCGGCGAGACACGGGACCGCGGCGGCGCCACGCGCCCGCCTGAGCGGCTCCCACGGCCGCCCAGGCGCCGTCCGTGCCGCGACCGCGGCGAGGTGGGACCGCCGACAGGACGAACGGGACGGGTTACTGCTCCACGGCCACGGCCTCGACCACCGAGTAGGGCCGCGAGATCGCCGTCCGCTTCACCCTCCGCAGACCCGCCCTGGTCAACAGAGTGTCGAACTCGGCCATGTCACGTTCCTTGCCCTCGGTGATGACGAGCATGTTCATGTCCATGAGGGCGGCGTCCAGACCGGGGTCCTCGACGGGGCCCACGACCATCTCCACGATGCACACCCGCCCCCCGGGCGCCATGGCCTTGCGGCAGTTCTCCAGGATCCGCACGCAGTCGTCGTCCTGCCAGTCGTGCAGGACGAACTTGAGCAGGTACAGATCACCTGGCGGAACGGCGTCGAAGAAGTCACCGCCGACCACGGTCAGCCGGTCGAGCAGACCGGCGCCTTCGGCCTCGGCGAGCGCTCCCTCGGACGTGCTCGGCAGGTCGAGGACGACCCCCCGGGCCTCGGGGTCGCGCTTGAGGAACTCGTGGACGAAGGTCCCGTTGGCACCGCCGACGTCGACGACGGCCGGAGCCCCGGAGGTGTCGATCACCGCGGCGGCCTCGGGGGCGACGGGGCCGGTGAGGTCGGTCATCGCGTCCGAGAACAGCGCCCCCTCCCCGGGGTTGTCCGCGAAGTAGTCGAAGAGCGGGGATCCCAGGGCCTGGGCGGAGCGGGTGCCCCCGGCGCGGACCGCGTCGGTGGCCTGCGCCCAGCTCCTCCAGTGCCCGGGCATGGTCTGGACCATGGACCAGTTGGCCAGGGTGCCGGGGGCGCCGCGCCGCAGTGTGGCGAGCAGGTCCGTCGCGGAGAAGCGTTCCGTGGCCGGGTCGAAGGAGACCAGGCCCAAGGCCACGCACACACGCAGAAGCCGGAACATCGCCTCCGGATCGGTGGACGCGGCATCGGCGATCTCCCGCGCGTTCCTGGGCCCTTCCTCCAGGTGTTCGGGGATCGAGAGCGCCGCCACGGTGCGTACGATCTGGCTCGTCCACATGCCCTGGGTGTAGGACATCATGGTCTGGTACTCGGTACTGAGCGCCGTCTGCGGGGAGTTCACTTCGCTACCTTCGACTTCGTCGTGGAGTTGAGGTGTTGCCGAGGGTGACCGCGTCGCGCGTCTCGCCCGCGTGAAGGGTCGGGTCGGCCCCGCACACGGGGGAGGAACCGAACGGTTTCCGGCTCCGCGGTCGGCGGATGCGGCCTGTGTCCGGGGTGAGCGTTCCGTCACCGGCCGGATGGCCGGATGCGGGAGGCATGCGCCGCGTTTCAGGCGGGAACGGTTTCCTCCCCGCGTGGGGGAGGGAACACCTGTTGCGGTCCTGCCTCAAGGGGTGCTCGACCCGCGCGGTGTTCCGGGGCGGGAGAGGACGCGGGATGGGGCCTGTGAGCGTCCGGGGCGGCGAGCGCGCCCGCGCGCCGTCCGTGCTCGGGGGCGGAAGTCCGTTCTCGTGCCATGCTCGTGCGTACTCTCCTCGGTTCTCTCCGCCTGTCGGCCCGTCAATCGCACGCGTCGCGAGCGTGAAGCCTCCCGTACCCGGCGAAAAAACCTCGAAACGGTACGGGAACCGTTCGCGGATGCTAGCTTCCTGTCCCGTGACGAAGCACCAGGACGAGACCAGGACGGCCTACGACGGGGTCGTCGAGCTGTACGCGTCGATGTTCGCCAACCGGTTGGAGACGCAGCCGTTCTCGCGGAACATGATCGGCACCTTCGCCGAGCTGGTGCGCGCGACGGGGAACCCGCGGGCGGCCGACGCCGGGTGCGGGCCCGGGCATCTGACGGCCATGCTGTGCGAGCTGGGGCTGGACGCCCGCGGGCTCGACCTCTCCCCGGCCATGGTCGAGCACGCCCGGCGGGCCCATACGGCGCTGCGGTTCGACGAGGCGCGGATGGAGGCCCTGCCGATCGGGGACGGTGCGCTCGGCGGCGTGCTGGCCCACTACTCGATGATCCACACCCCGCCCGGGGAGCTGCCCGCGCTGCTCGCCGAGCAGGCGCGTGTCCTGGCGCCGGGGGGCCTGCTCCTGGCCTCGTTCTTCGCGACCGACGGACCGGAGCCGGTCCGCTTCGACCACAAGGTGGCGCCCGCCTACAGCTGGCCGGTGGACCGGTTCGTCGAGCTGCTGACCGGGGCCGGGCTCGCCACGTTCGCCCGGCTGCTCCACGATCCGGCCTCCGAGCGGGGCTTCCTCGACGCCCACGTGCTGGCACGCCTTTCCTAGCGCGGTGCCCGTGGCCGCTGGGCGCGGACCGGTCCGGAACGCCCTTGCGGATGGAGACCGCCCGAGACACACGCCTGCTGGCCCGCCTCCCCAGGGCGGCGCACGTGGCCGCTGGGCGCGGGCAGCGCGAAGCGGGAGGGTCGGAGGCCCCCCTAGTACTACGGTAGGCGCGCGGGGGCCGGGCCCACCAGGTCCTCCGCGCGCCTGTGGACGACTACCGCACCACTACCAGGTGGTGCCGCGACAGCACGGACACGACCTCCGCCGTCCGCTCGACCTCCGCGCCCGCGCGCTCGGCCAGTTCGGCCACGGTCAGCTCCCGGTGCTCGGCGAGCGCCTCCAGGACCGGCCCGACCACGGCCGGGAACCGGTACCGGCGACCGCCCACCGTCACGGCCACCCTCTCGCCGTCCCGCGACAGCGGCGGCGGCAGGATCGGCACGAACTCCACCCGCGCGTGCGCGGGCGGCGCCCCCTCCTCCACCGGCCACGGCAGCGAGAACGAGGTCCGGCGCGGGAAGCGCGCGTCCCGCTCGGCCAGGAAGCCGTCCAGGTCCAGCTCCTCGGCCAGCTCCGTCATCCGGGCCACCAGTTCGCCCTGGTGCTTGCGCCGCACGTCCGGGTCGGCGAAGCGCGGCAGGTCCTTACGGAAGACCTCCTCCTCGAACAGCCGGCGCACCAGCGCGTCCGCCCACTCCACCCCGGTCGCCCGGGTGAAGCCGAAGGTCAGGTGCATGCTCACCCCGCCGGTCCCGGTCACCGTGTGCCACCAGCCGCGCGGCACGTGGACGACCTGGCCCGGCCGCAGCACGCCCTCCCACACCAGGTGCAGCTCGCCGTCGGCGTCGCGCGGCGGCGTGTGGGCGTGGTCCACGTCGTTCTTCATCGGGTACGGGCGCGACCCCGGGCCGTGCACCTGCCAGTGCTTGGTCCCCTCCACCTGGACGATCACCGTGTCGTGGTCGTCCCAGTGGGTGTCGAAGCCGCGCGAGCCGCCCCAGATCAGGTACAGGTTGGCCTGCGCGCGCTCGCGCACCAGCCGCATGAGGTCGTCGGCCGCCGCGCCCACCGGCGGGGGGCTCC
>ANAW01000094.1:0-13531 GCA_000340945.1 Nocardiopsis synnemataformans DSM 44143
CCCCGGGCCGTGCCCCTGCCAGTGCTTGGTCCCCTCCACCTGGACGATCACCGNGTCCACGCTGTCCAGGACCAGGCTCGCCCCCTCCCGCAGCTCCCGGTACAGCGCCTCGGGCCGCACCACCCGCCGCGCGCTCCGCGAGGAGGTCGCCGCCTCGGTGTAGCGGTCGGCCGGGACCGGAGACCCGTCCCGGTGCAGGCGCAGCCTGGGCGGCTCGGGGGAGCACGTGGCCAGCAGGTCGTTGAGGTCGTCGAAGGTCAGCAGCGAACGCACCGCGTCCGCGCCCAGGTCGGCGAAGACGAACTCCTCGGACAGGCGCTCGGTGAGGGCCTCCCTTCCCACGACGTCGCTCAGGGTCCGGGTGAACAGGTGGCCGGGATCGGTCATGAGGGGGCGTCCTCTCCGTGCACGGGGGTGGGGCCCCGCCCGGCCCGGGGGGACCGGGCCGGGCGGGACGCGGTCAGATGAAGTCGGAACTGGAGTCGGTGCCGTCGCTGTCGCCACCCGCGGTGATGTCGCGGGAGGTCACCTCGGCCAGGTCCTCGGTCTCGACCTCGATCGGGTCCATACGCACCACACCTCGCTTTCTGTGTGCCGTTTCTCTTGCCAGGACCGCCCCCGCGCTCAGCGCGGCGACAGCCCCGTCCGGTGGGCCGCGAACGCGTGCGCGTCGGCGGCCAGTCCCACCGCCCGGCTGACCGCGCGCGGGCCGTGGCCCACGTCGCGCTCGTACCGGAGCAGGACGGGTGGGCGCCCCTCCTCCCGCACGGCCGCCGCCAGCAGCGCCGCGCACATCTTGCGCGGGTGGGCGGCGTCGGTGCGGGTGTCACCGTGGAAGCCGGTGAGCAGGACGCTGGGGAAGCGCCGCCCGGGTCCGTCCCCGGCGCCCTCCAGCGCCCGGTGGTAGGGGGAGTAGGACATCAGGGCGGCGAAGTCGTCGGGGTCGGCGGCGGTGCCGAACTCGCGGGTCCACATCCGACCCAGGCCCATCCGCTCGAATCGGGCCATGTCCGCGAGCGGAGCGGAGGCGATCACGGCCCCGCACAGGTCGGGGCGCGCGGTCGCGGCGGCCAGGACGAGCAGCCCGCCCGCCGAGCCGCCCGACAGGCACAGCTGGTCACGGGTGCACATCCCCGAGCCGACCAGGGCCGCCGCCGCGGCCACCAGGTCCTCCACGGCGCGCGGCTTGCCGCGGCCCGAACCGGCCAGGTGCCAGTCGCGGCCCGCGTCCCCGCCGCCGCGCACGTGGGCGACGGCGTACCGGCCGCCCGAGAGCAGCCAGGCCAGCACGGTCGCGCTGAACCCGAACTGGCGCGGGCGCCCGAAGCCGCCGTAGGCGTGCAGGAGGGTCGGCTCGGGGATCAGTCCCAGGCCGGGCGCAGTGCGGTCGCGGCCCGCTGCGGTGAACACGGTCACCGGGACCCGCGTGCCGTCCGCGGAGCGGCACCAGACCACCGAGCGCTCCACGGCCGGGGAGGGCGGGGCCCCGGCGGCGCCGGGCGGCCAGGGGCGCGGGGTCCTCTCCCCGGGGGCCAGGCGCAGGACCCGCTGCTGGGCGGACACGTCCGCGTACCCCAGGTACACCGAGCCGTCGGGCGCCGCCTCCGGGGTGGAGACCATCCCCTCCCCGGGCAGGTCCACCGTGTACAGGAGCCCGCCCGTGCGGGTGTCGTGGACGGCCGCGGAGCTGATCCCCAGGCGGGTGCGCGCGACGAACAGGGCGGTGCCGCCCTCCGGTCCGGCGGGGCAGGGCGCGAAGGCGTCCAGGGTCGCCCCGTCCTCCTCGGGCACCACCTCGCGCCAGTGCCCCACCCCCGGCTCCTCGGGGGAGACCGCGCAGATCCGCCGCCACGGCGCGCCCAGGGTGGTGCGCAGGTACAGCAGCCCGTCCGGGCCCAGCCGGGCCTCGGTCTCGGCCTCCTCGCCCACCTGGACCGGCCGCAGCGGGGGGTGGCCGGAGGCGTTGGCTGAGGCGGCTGTGACGGCCGAGTCGGTTAGGGCAGCTGGGGCGGTTGGGGTTGTCAGGTTGGCCGGAGTGGCTGGGACTGCTGGGTCGACTGGGGTGGTTGGGTCGACCACGTCGGCCGGGGTAGCTGGAACGGTCAGGTCGGCTGTGACGGCTGTGACGGCTGTGACAGTCAGGTTGGCCGGGGTGGCTGGGGCGGTTGGGTCGCCGGGGGTGATTGGGGCGTCCGGGGTAGTTAGGGCGGTCAGGTCGGTCAGCCACAGGTCGGTGCGGTGCCCGGTGCCGTGGCTCTCGGTCACCAACAGCCACCGGTCGCCCAGGACGCGCACCCCGGGCACGGTGTCGGGCGCCGTGCAGGCGTGGACGAGCGTCTCGGCGCCGTCGAGGACCCGGCGCAGCCACACGCCGCGCACGCCCCTGGCGCCGTCGCGGCGCACGTAGTAGAAGGCGGGGACGCCCCGAGGCGCCCAGGCCACGTGGGAGTAGCGCACCCCCGGCACGGCGGGGCCGACCGGTTCCCCGGTCCCCGTGCCGATCACGCGCAGGGCGCCGCGCTCCACGCCCCCCGACGAGGTCTGCACGGCGACCAGGCTTGCGTCGGGGGCGGGTTCCCAGGCGTCCAGGGTGGTGTGCCCGGCGGGGTCCTCGGCGACGGGGTCGTAGACGGTGCGCGGCGGCCCGTCCCCGGTCAGGACCACCAGGCGGGGGTGCTCGCTCCCGGCCGGGCGCACGGTGGCGAACACCGCGCCGGGCCGGTGCACCGGCGGGCTCCACAGGTCGGTGTCCACCAGGGAGCGGATGAGCCCGGCCAGGCGGTCGCGCAGGGGCCAGGTGAGCGCCTCCGCCGCGTACTCGCGGTCCCGCTCCTCCAGCCAGCGCAGCGTCTCGGGGGAGTCGGCGGACTCCAGCCACCGGTAGGGGTCGGGCACGGGACGGCCGTGCAGGAGGTCGACGGCGGGCTCGGGCTCGGACGCGGACTCGGTGACGAGAGCGGCTCCGGGGGCTCGGTTGGACACCACACAATCGTTGGGGTGCGCTCATCCGGGGGTCAAGGAACAGATGTCTTGCCCAGGGGTGCGCGACTGTGGCCTCCGGGCAAGGTTTGCCGCGGTGCCGACCGGGAAATGCCGCCCCGCCCGGCTGGGAACCGTGGTCGCGTGCGGGGTGCCCCCTGGAGGCGGTCGGCGTAGCGCTCGCGTGTCCTGCTGACGCGTCCCGCCGCGGTCCCTCGGCCGGTCGGGGACCCCGCGCACGGGCGCGCCCCGCCGGGCCCTCCCGGAGGAGGGGGAGAGGGCCCGGCGGGGCGCTGGGAGACGGGCTCAGCCGTTGTTGGGGTGGCCGATGGCCAGGCCGCTCTCCGGGTCGAAGAAGTGCAGCTGGCTCACGTCCACCGACAGGCTGATCGGCTGGCCCGGGCGCACGTTGCTCCGGGGGCTGACCCGGGCGGTGAACAGCGAGCTGTTGCCGCCCAGCGGCAGGCCGTCGCCCTCGCCCTCCTCGCCCGCGGCGTCCTTGGCCAGGGCGGCGGCGTCCTCGTGGCGCACCGGCGGGGCGTCCACGGTGAAGATCACGTTGATCTCGGTGCCCAGCTCCTCGGTCACGCTCGCCTTGACCTGGATCTGCGGGTCGCCGTTGTTGTCCAGGTCGGCGTCGTTGAAGTCCGAGGGGCGGATGCCCAGGATGAGGCTGCGGCCCAGGTAGTCGCGCAGGCCCTCGCGGTCCCCGAGGACGCTCGCCGGGACCGGCAGCTTGTGCTCGGCGAAGGTGAGCACCGCGCCGTCGCCCTCGGCGACCAGCTCGGCGTCGACGAAGTTCATCGCCGGGGAGCCGATGAACCCGGCCACGAACAGGTTGTTGGGGGCGTCGAACAGGCGCTTGGGGGTGTCCACCTGCTGGAGGCGCCCGTCACGCATCACCGCGACCCGGTCGCCCAGGGTCATGGCCTCGATCTGGTCGTGGGTGACGTAGATGGTGGTGACGCCCAGGCGCTCGTGGAGCTGGTTGAGGGAGGCGCGCATCTGCACGCGCAGCTTGGCGTCCAGGTTGGACAGCGGCTCGTCCATGAGGAACGCGCGCGGCTCGCGCACGATCGCGCGGCCCATGGCCACGCGCTGGCGCTGACCGCCGGAGAGGGCGCCCGGCTTGCGCTTGAGGTAGGGCTCCAGGCCCAGCATCTCGGCCGCCTCCTTCACGCGGCGCGCGATCTCGGGCTTGGCCACCTTGCGCAGCTTCAGGCCGAAGGCCAGGTTCTGCTCGACGGTCATGTGGGGGTAGAGCGCGTAGTTCTGGAAGACCATCGCGATGTCGCGGTCCTTGGGCGGACGGTCGTTGACGATCTCGTCGCCGATGACCAGCGTGCCCCCCGTGATCTCCTCCAGACCCGCGATCATGCGCAGCGCGGTGGACTTGCCGCAGCCGGAGGGGCCGACGAGCACCATGAACTCGCCGTCCTCGATCTTCAGGTTCAGGTTGTCGACGGCCTTGACGTCGCCGCCGTAGATCTTGTCAACGCCATCGAGGACGATCTCCGCCATGGTTGTCAGCTCCCGGGCCGGGGTCGAGATGTGGGGTGACGCGGATCTCGGAGTGTCCGCGCCGCCGACCTGGAACTTTCGTAGTTGATCGAACCAGGCCGTTGTACTGATCACATCAGACATGATCCTGATCGAAAAGTCCATACTTGAGTCGATGTCGATCCGATTGCGGTCAGACACAAACCCCGTCCGCTCAGCTGGCGTGGCGGCCCCAGGTGCGTTAGCCTGTCCGACGGTTCCTTCCTTTCTCCCCTCCGCGCCCTCGGGTCGGCGGCCACGACACGGCAGCCGGGTTGAGGCATCGGGTCGGGGAGTCTGGGTAACCTAACGACCAGTCCAGCACTGGACGGACCGGTTGTGCGGCCCCCACTCGTCCGATTGGACGCTGCATCACGCGCCAGGTGCAGTTGGGATCGGGTGAGGGGTGGAGTACCGCGACCGGGCGGGGGGTTGGACCCGGAAAAGGCCCGAACATCCAGTAGACAACGGTCTTCCGAGCTCGCCGCCGACGGGACGGAGCCGGTCCGAAGGGTGGCTCGGGCCTTTTCCGCGTCCCCCCATATGCTGACCGCGAGCACCTCTCACCAGCCAGCGGAAAGCGAGCACCCCACGTGGTTGCCGAGCACACCGAGCGGGGCAGCGCCCACGGCTCCGACAGACCCTCGCCGGAACCGGTGGGGCGGGAGCGGACGGCGAACCCGGCACGCTCCTCCGCCTCCGGCCCCGTATTCGCCTCCGGGTCTGCCTCCGTTTTCGCGCTGGGACACCGCTGGGGTCGCCACGACCTGCTGTGGCGGGTGCTCGCCGCGGTCGGATCCGGTCTGGCCCAGCTCCTCGCGCTGCCGCCCTACGGCCTGTGGTGGCTGGGCCCGCTCAGCGCCGCGCTGCTCGCCCTCGCCGTCGCCGGAACCCGGATGCGCCGCGCCGCCTGGCTCGGCGCCCTGTCCGGGGCCACGCTCATGGTGCCGCTGGTGCGCTGGCAGGACATCTTCGGCGTCGACGTGTGGCTGCTCATCGCCGGGGCCGAGACCGTCTACTTCCTCCCCATGGCGATGGGCCTGGCGTTGGCCATGCGCCTGCCCGGCTGGCCGCTGTGGACCGCGGCCCTGTGGGTGGCCCAGGAGGCCGTGCGCGCCCGCTGGCCGCTGGGCGGCTTCCCCTGGGGCAAGCTCGCCTTCGCCCAGCCCGACACGCCCTTCGTCGGCTACGCCGCCCTGGGCTCCTCCGCCCTGGTGACCTTCGCGGTCGCCCTCACCGGCGGCCTGCTGCTGTGGAGTGTGCTGCGCCTGGCGGGCGCATGGTGGCCCGGACGCCGTGGTCGGAACGGCGGTCGGGACGGCGGTCGGGACGGCGGTCGGGACGGCGATCGGAATGGCGGTCGGGACGATGATCGGGACGACCGAAACGATCAGAACGCGCCGCGGGCGACGGACGCGCGGCAGGGTGGTCCCGCGGATTCGGATAGCCCTGTGGATTCGGATAGCCCCGCGGACTCGAATAGCCCTGCGGATTCGCACAGCGCCGCGTACCCGGACAGCGCCGCGCGTCCGGGCGGCCCGCTGCGGACCGGCTGGGTCCCGGCCGTCCTCGGACTGGCCGCCGGCGCGGCCGTCGTCGTCGGCGGCGTCCTGGCCCCCGCGATCGGCCGCCCCGACGTCTCCCACACCGTCACCGTCGGCATGGTCCAGGGCAACGTGCCCAATGTGGGTCAGATGTCCATCGCGGGCGAGCGCATGCAGGTGCTCAACAACCACGCCGACGGGGTCCACGAGCTCGCCGACGCCGTCCGCGCGGGGGAGTACCCCCAGCCGGACATGGTGCTGCTGCCCGAGAACGCCAGCGACATCGATCCCTTCCGCGACCCCCAGGCGCACGAGATCATCGACGCCGCCGCGGCCGACGCGGGCGTCCCCCTACTGTGGGGCATGAGCCGCTTCAACGACGACGGCACCCGCTACGTCAGCAGCGTGGTCTGGGACCCCGAGACGGGGCCGGGCGAGATCTACGACAAGCGCTACCTCGTGCCGTTCGGCGAGTACATCCCCTTCCGCGACTTCTTCACGCAGTTCGTGGCCCGCCTCCAGCAGGTCAGCTCCGACGCCGTCCCCGGCACCGAGCCCGGGGCCCTGGACGTGGGCGGCACCACCCTGGCCGTGGGCATCTGCTTCGACGTGGCCTTCGACCTCCCGGTGCGCGAGTCCGTCGCCGCGGGCGGACAGGTCATCGTGATCCCCACCAACAACGCCAACTACAACTTCACCGGTCAGACCAACCAGCAGTTGGCCATCACCCAGCTGCGCGCGGTCGAGCACGGGCGCCCAGCGGTGGTCGTCTCCACCAGCGGCGTCAGCGCCGTGGTCAACCCGGACGGGACCCTGGCCTACAGCTCGCCCGAGGCCGTGCCCGACATCCACGTGGCCGAGCTGGAGGCGATGGAGGGCACCACGGTCGCCACGCGCCTCGGTGCCGCGCCGGAGGCCCTCCTGAGCGCCCTGGGGCTGGGCGCGGTGGTCGTGGCGGTGGTCCTGGGCCGTCGTCGCCGTCGCCGTGGTGTCTGAGAGGGATACGCCTGAGGTTGTGGTGGCTGGGAGGGACGTGCCTGGCGTGGCGGCGGCGGGGAGGGATACGCCCGCCGTCGCCGTGTCCGGGGGCTTGGGGCTGATCGGTGCGTTCGGGGAGCCCGGGGCTGACCGCGGCGTGTCCGGTGCGGAGCCGTGCGCGGGTGCGCGGTCGGGAAGGACACGCCCGGGGGAACCCTGGCGCACGCGTGCGCGTTCTCTCCTGTAGGGGAGCTCCCGCCGACGACCCGGAGGATGGTTACGCATGCCGCTGCTGACAGTGCTGGCGCTGATGGCGCTGCCGTTCCTCGAAGTGTGGCTGATGATCGCCGTCGGCGGCTGGATCGGCGTCCCGTGGACGCTGGCCGCGCTGGTCTCGCTGCTGGTCCTGGGTGTGGCCGTGCTGCGCCGGGCCGGGACCAGGGCCTTCCGGGACGCGGACAGGGCCATGCGCTCGGGCGAGCAGCCGCGCGGCGGCCTGCTCGACCCGCTCATGCTCATGGCGGGCGGCATCCTGCTCGTGATCCCCGGGTTCATCACCGCCGTGCTCGGCCTGCTGATGGTCCTGCCCTTCACCCGTCCCGTCCTGCGCTGGGCCTTCGCCTCGTGGGCGCAGCGCCGCGTGCGCAGGATGCAGGAGCGGATGAACGAGGAGTTCGTCGTCCGCGGTTCCACCGCCCCGGGCCAGGGCCCGGGGTCGGGCCCGGCGGCGGGGCCTTTCGGTCCCGGGCAGAGCCCGTTCGGCCCCCGCGCAGACGGGGACGCCGACCCGAAGAACCGGGGCCGCGTCATCCAGGGGCAGTTCGAGCCCAGCGACGACGACAGGGACTGACCGCGCTCAGCGCGGCGCGACACCGGCAACGGCGCGACACCGGCAACGGTTCGTAGGGACCGTGGGAAGCGCCGGCGGGGTGGCCGGGCGGTCGGGGCTGGTGTCAGCTCCGTCCGTGGAAGCGGGCCTGTAGAAACCGCACCCGAGTGGACAGGGATTCCACCGGGCCCTCCACCGCGATCCCGGGCACGACCTCGCCGACCGGCAGCGCCCGCACCGGCGCCGGGGGCACGCCCCATTCCTCCAGCCACGAGACGAGCTGTGCCGAGGAGGTCGCGTACACGATCCGGTCCAGACCCGCCCAGCCGTGGGCGGCCGAGCACATGGGGCAGTGCTCCCCGGAGGTGTAGACGGTCGCCGCCGACCGTTCGTCGGGGCTCAGATGCGTGGTTGACCACCGGGCGATGGCGAACTCCGGGTGCTGCGTCGGGTCTCCCCCGGCGACGCGGTTGCGGTCCTCGAAGAGCACCGTCCCGTCGCGGGACGTCAGTACCGAGCCGAAGGGCTCGTCGCCCGCCTCCAGGGACTCCTCGGCCAGGTCGACCGCGCGCCGCAGGTGGCGCATGTCGGTTTCGTTCAGCATGGTCCTGTCCTTTCTCCTTCTTGCTCTCTCTGCCGGGCCCTGCCATGGAACCCGCGTAGCTTAGCCCCAGAGAATTAGCCCCGGAGAAGGAGCGTCCGCGTTTTGCCTTCTGGGGGCGTGCGACGCTCAGGAGCGGTGGCGGTGGCGGTGGCGGTGGCGGTGGCGGTGGCGGTGGTAGTGGCGGTGGTAGCGGCAGGGACAAGGGGCCTTATGGCGGATGGTCACGGGTACCGGTCCGCGCTGCGTGGACTTTCTACGGCATACCGCCAGCCTTCGGCCTCTCACCGCCTCGCCGCCCTGGGGCGGATCGCAGCTTCAGGGAGTACCTTTGCCCCCTGGGGCGTAGGACCGCTGAAAGTTCCCCCTCAACCCCCTGGGACGAAGCGCGACCGCACAGCCGGGCCACACACCCCTTTAAATCGCTGACGCATGGGTGTTCTACGTCGACCCTGCTGGGTCCAGCGTCAGCCTGGGCTCTATGGGTGGGTGGTTGCGCGCGCAGGGACGTTCTACGCCAACCCCGCTCCACCTAGCGTCAGCCTCGGTTCTACGGGTGCGTGGTTGCTGACACCAGCACCCTCTACGTCAATCCCGCTGCACCCAGCGTCAGCCCGGGCCCTACGGGTGCGTGGTTGCTGACGCAAGGACGCTCTACAACTTGCGGACCCCCTACGACGCCCGGTCACGTGCGGGGCTTCGTGGTCGCTGTTGGTCTGGACCTTGTACCCCCGCCTCCAGGTGGCTGAGGGGTCACTCCCGGTGGGCGTTCCTCCCGGTGTTCTTCCGAGCGCCTTCGTGACGCCCACCAGGCACCTGGAGTGACCGGAGTGCAGGGATCTCCTTCGCCAAGTTCGCTAGGCGAACTTGCCCTCAGTCGGTCCCCGCCCCCAGCACTGAACCTTGTTGCCAGTGCCCACCACGACCACCCCCCTGTGGCGGGCGGGGAACGCGCAGGCTCTACGGGTGCCTGGTTGCTGTTTCCGGCGCGCTCTACACCAGCCCCCTGCGGCGCACCGCCAGCCCACGCTCTACGGGTGCCTGGTTGAGGTCGCCTGTAAAGGGTCACCCCCTGCGGCGGACCCCTACACCGGCTCCGGGGTGCGCTCCTCGGCGTCCCGCGCTTTCTCCTTTTCGGCCGCACGCGCCTCGGACCGGGCCATCATCCGGTCGTCCACCACCCGGATCACCGTGATCACCACGATCGCCACACCCGCCACGGCCAGACCGGTCAGCACCTTGGTCGGGTCGCTCACGTCCAGGGCGAAGAACCACTGCCCCAGCGGTGTCACCATCGCCAGTGTCAACAGGCCCACCATGGAGCCCACCAGCAGCACCTTCCACCACACGTACGGTTTGGCCACCAGCAGCAGCACCCACAGCGTCGTCGCGCACAGCGTGATGACCACCGCCGTGCGGTCGGCCGGGTCGGGCACCGTCCGGCCGCCCAGCACCAGCAGGTAGGTCGTCACCGCGGCGAAGCCCGCCACCATGCCCGAGGGGATCGCCAGCCGCAGCGTCCGCATCACGAACCCCGGGCGGGCGATGTCGGTGTTGGGCGCCAGCGCCAGGAAGAACGACG
The DNA here is from genome assembly GCA_000340945.1 of Nocardiopsis synnemataformans DSM 44143. GTDB lineage: Bacteria > Actinomycetota > Actinomycetes > Streptosporangiales > Streptosporangiaceae > Nocardiopsis > Nocardiopsis synnemataformans. The sequence continues at coordinate 10,053 of ANAW01000094.1, forward strand.
GGATGCCGAACGTCACCGCGTTGATGAGCGTCGCGTGGCGCGGGAAGAAGGGATAGGCCACCGCCAGCAGGCCCACGATGATCGCCAGCGTCATCGTGTACACGGTCTTGGTCAGGAACAGGTTGGCCACCCGCTCGATGTTGCCGATGACCCGGCGGCCCTCGGCCACCACGCGCGGCAGCACCGCGAACCGGTTGTCCAGCAGCACCAGCTGGGCCACCGACCGCGACGCCGGGCTCCCCGAGCCCATCGCCACGCCGATGTCGGCCTCCTTCAGCGCCAGCACGTCGTTGACGCCGTCGCCGGTCATCGCCACGGTGTGCCCGCGGTCGCGCAGGCCCCTGACCATGTCGCGCTTGCGCTCGGGCGTCACCCGGCCGAACACCGAGCGCTCCTCGACCTCGCGGGCCAGCTCGTCGCCGTCCTCCGACAGCGCCCGCGCGTCCACCGGCTGGTCCGCGCCCGGAAGGCCCAGCTCACGGCCCACCGCGCCCACCGACGCCGCGTGGTCGCCCGAGACGATCTTGACGCCCACGCCCTGCTCGTCGAAGTAGTCCAGGGTCGGACCGGCGTCCTCGCGCAGCCTCTGGTCCAGCACCACCAGGGCCACCGGCAGCACGGTCCCGGGCCCCTCGTCGGAGTCCACCCGCGCCGACGCGCGGGCCAGCAGCAGCACCCGGTGGCCCTGCGCGCCCAGCCGGGCCGCCTCGGCGGCCGCCGGGTCCTGCGGGGAGGCCAGCACGTCGGCCGCGCCCAGGACCCAGTGCTCCTCACCGCCGGGGACCAGGAAGCTGGCCCCGCTCCACTTGCGGGCGGACGAGAACGGCGCCAGCGCCGTGACCGTCCAGTCGGGCGCCGCCTGGCCCGCGGCCGCGCACCCGCGCGCGATCGCCGCCATGCTCGCGTTGTGGTCGGGGTCGCTGGCCGCCAGCGCCGCCAGCACGAGCGAGGGGGACGCCTCCCCGCCGTGCCCGCCCAGGTCGCGGATCGCGGCCAGCTTCATGCCCGCCTCGGTCAGCGTGCCCGTCTTGTCGGTGCACACCACGTCCACGCGGGCCAGGCCCTCGATCGCGGGCAGCTCCTGCACCAGGCACTTGTGCCGCCCCAGCCGGATCACCCCGACCGCGAACGCGATGCTGGTGAGCAGGACCAGGCCCTCGGGGATCATCGACACCAGGGCCGCGACCATGCTGCGCAGGGCGTCTGCCAGCGGGCCGGAGATCTGGCCGCCCTCCGTCGAGGCCTCCAGGGACACGTGCCCGCCCATGAACAGCTGGCTGTAGATCAGCAGGGCGCCGATCGGGAACAGCGCGTAGGTGATCCAGGTCAGGATGCGGTTGATGCCCGACCGCAGCTCCGAGTGCACCAGCGAGAAGCGGCTCGCCTCCTCGGCCAGCCGCGCCGCGTAGGCGTGCCGCCCCACCTTGGTGGCCCGGAACCGGCCGGTGCCCGCCACCACGAAGCTGCCCGACATCACCGTGTCCCCGGGCCGCTTGACCACGGGGTCGGCCTCGCCGGTCAGCAGCGACTCGTCGACCTCCAGCCCTCCGGCCCAGGTGACGGTGCCGTCGACCGCGATCTGGTCGCCCACGCCCACTTCCAGGACCTCGTCCAGGACGATCTCCTGCGTGGCCACCTGCACGGTGGCGCCGTCGCGCACCACCCGGGGCCGGGCGGCGTTGACGATGGCCAGTTTGTCCAGGGTGCGCTTGGCCCGCAGCTCCTGGATGACGCCGATCAGCGTGTTGAAGAACATGACCATCGCGAACAGCCCGTCCTGCACCGGGCCGATCACGGCGATGATCGCGAACAGCACCGCGACCATGGCGTTGATCCGGGTGAACACGTTGGCGCGGATGATCTGGCCGACCGTGCGGCTCGCGCGTACGGGCACGTCGTTGGTCCGCCCCGCCGAGACCCGCTCGGCGACCTGCCGGCCGGTCAGCCCCGTCTCGGGCGGAGGGCCCGCCGGACCCCTGAGGCCTGCGGGTACGGGCTCGGCGGAAGCCGCGTCCTGCGGCCTGTCCGCGGCGCTGTCCGCACCGCCGTCGTTCCGGTCGGGTTGCTCGGGCACGCACTACTCCTGTGTGGTCCGGGAAACGGGACGGCGGGAGGCGCCTCGGACGCGGCGTCCGCCCCGCACACGCGAAGGGGGAGAGAGACTACAGACTAGAAGACTCCCGGACCAGGCACAGGCACACCGTCCCCCGGACGCGGGTGGTGCCCGCACCACCCCGGACCCGTGCGAGCACCATCGGAGGCACCCTCCGGGTACGGTTGCGTCTACCTCCTGTCCACCTCCCCGTCCCGCGCGAACCGCACCACGCCGGGGACCCACAGCAAAGGTCACAAGGTCGTCATGTGCACCGTCATCGTCGGCTTCGACCCCGGCGCGGACACGCCCCTGGTCATCGCCGCGCTCAGGGACGAGATGTCCTCCCGTCCCTGGGACCGGCCCGCCCGCCACTGGCCCGACCGGCCCGACCTCGTCGGCGGCCGTGACCGCCTCGCCGGGGGCACCTGGCTGGCGGTGGACCCCACGGGCCCGCGCACGGCGGCGCTGCTCAACGGCTGGCCCTGGGACGGGCGCATGCCCTGGGAGGGCACCTATCCGGCCAGCCGGGGCGAACTGCCGCTGCGCGCCCTCGCGCACGCGGGCAGGAACCCGGGCCGCGACCCGCTGCACGGCGACGACCCCACCCTCTACGCGCCCTTCCACCTGCTGGACGCCGACGCCCACCGGGCCGGACTGCACAGCTGGGACGGCCGCTGCCTGGACACCCGTCCGCTGCCGGTCGGCGTGAGCATGGTGGTCAACACCGGGCTGAACCCGGACGACCCGCGCGCCGCCCGCCACACGCCCGAGTTCGCGCGCACCCGGCCCGACCCGGCCGACCTGGCCCGCGCCCGCGGGGTGGAGGAGGTGTGGGGGGAGTGGCCGCGCCTGGTGAACGAGGCCGCCAACTCCGCGCCCCGCTCGGCGGGTCCCGACGAGACCGGCGACCCGACGGGCCTGGTCGCCCGCGCCGACCTGGGCGGGGGCCGGACGTGGGAGACCGGGTCGGTGACCCTGCTGGCCATGGACCGCGAGACCGTGCGCTACGCCTTCACCGACGCCCCGGCCGACCCCGGGGCGTGGCGGATGGTCGACACGTCGGCCCCCCGCTCCTGAGGGACGGACGCCGCTGTCCGCTTGGGGGCGGAGACGAAGCGCCGCCCGCCGGAGGGGGTCGGCGGGCGGCGCTGGGGGGAGGGGTCAGCCGTTCAGGCTCCAGCGCTGGACGGCGCTGCCGTCGCAGTTGGCGATCACCATGCGGGTGCCGTCGCTCTGCGCCCGGCCCTGGGGTTGCAGGCAGCGGCCCGACTGCGGGTTGCGCAGGGCCTGCGTCCCGCTGTCGTAGGTCCACCGCTGCGCGCCGGTCCCGTTGCAGGTCCACAGCTGTACCGGGGTGCCCGCGGCGGGGGGGCCGCCCGCCACC
>ANAW01000094.1:13537-13848 GCA_000340945.1 Nocardiopsis synnemataformans DSM 44143
GCGTGTCGTCGGCGCCCTCGGTCCACTGCTGGGCCTGGTTGCCGTTGCAGTGCGCCAGTTGGATCGGAGTTCCGTCGCCCGTCGCGGCCCCGGCCACGTCGAGGCAGATGCCGTTGGAGGCGGTGATCGTGCCGGTGCCGCCGCCGGGGGCGCCGCCGTCGGAGTAGATCCGGACGTAGTCGACGAGCATCTGCTGGGGGAGCTGGGTGGTGCCGTCGGGGTAGCCGGGCCAGTTTCCGCCTACGGCGATGTTGAGGATCATGAAGAAGGGTTGGTCGTAGACCCAGGGGTTTCCTCGGGTGTCGGCCGGG
>ANAW01000095.1:0-4068 GCA_000340945.1 Nocardiopsis synnemataformans DSM 44143
TCCGGAGTAGCCGGGGCCGTGGAGGGTGCCGTGGACCAGGTGGGGTTCGCGGCCGATGTTCTCCATGATGTCGATTTCGCCGGAGTGGGGCCAGGGGGTGTCGGGGAAGTTGCCGCCGAGCATCCAGAAGGCGGGCCAGATGCCTTGTCCGCGGGGGATCTTGATGCGTGCTTCGATGCGGCCGTAGGCGTGTTCGACCTTGTTCTGGGTGGTCATGCGGGCGGAGGTGTAACCGCCGTCCGCCTCCTGCCGCGCCGTGATGACGAGGTTGCCGTTTCCGTCGAGGGCGGAGTTGGCGCGGCTGTCGGTGTAGTTCTGTAGTTCGTTGTTGCCCCAGCCGTGGTCGCCTGTTTCGTGGTTCCAGTTGGCGGGGTTGGGGGCGCTTCCGGCGGCGCCGTTGAACTCGTCGGACCACACCAGGGCCGCCTGGGCGGCTTCGGCGGAGGCCGGAGCCGCCGCGTCCTCGGGGACGGGGGCGGCCGACACGGCCCCGGCCGGGACCAGGAGCGCGGCGGCGGTGAGGAAGGACAGGGCCGCGGAGACGAGGGATCTGCGGGGCCGGTAAGCGGTGCGCATGGGCTACTCCGGGGGGAAGCCCCGCCGCGGCGGGGCGGTGACGGACGGAGTCGGTCCGATGCACGGCGCGCGTGCGTCGGACCAGGTGGGCGACTGCGCGCAGTCGCCATGTCACGCAACGAATCGAATTGGTAAGTTACTGTACGTTTAGTTCCCCTCCGGCACAAGGGGTGTGAACGGGGCGAGGGGCCGGGGCCAAGAGGTGTGGGCGGCGGAGACCGTCCGGTCGGGCGCGGTCCTCCCAATGCGGACATGCGCTGCCTCGGTGTGCCAACTCTGTGCATTCCGGGCGGAACAACGGGTAGGGGACAGGGACACTGTGGGGGCGCCCCCTCCCTCGTTCCCCGTTGACCTGGGGTGGAGCGAAAGGATTCCGGAACCGCACTGGAGGCGGGATACGGGACCGTGTCCACGGTGAACCCGGGGCGCGGAGGCAGCGTCACACCGTGACCCGGGGTACCCCACAACCGCCGACCCACCCCGAAGGACCGCCCATGAGCGCTATGCCCGTCCGTGACCAGGCCGCCCCGTCCCACCACGTCCCGAGCCCGCGCGGAGGCCGCCGCGACGTGTCCCGCGCCCGGTGGCGGCTGCGCGCGATCCAGGCCGACATCGTCGAGTTCGGCCCTGTCGGGGACCCCGACCTGGCGCGCACGGTCGAGGCGCTGGACCTGCTGGAACTCGCGGACGCGGCCCGGCCCTGACCCGGAGCGGGTGGAGCGGTCGGCCGAGGACCGGCCCCGCCTGCTTCGACTCCGTATGCTCCGGCTCCGTCTGCTTCGGCCCTGACCAGGGCGGGCATACGTCACCGGTGCGCATAACCACCGTCACACCCCAGGTCGTGACGGCGTGTCAACCCCGAGAGTGACCGCGGCGTCTCAGAGAGAGACGGCACGCGCCGTCAGGCTCGCGTGGAGGCACGCGTTCACGGCAGGGGGCACGATGGAGGGCCGTAACGGCAACCTGGTGGAGAGCGGAGCGTACTGGCTCCTCTACGTCGTCTCGGTCAGCGGCGCGCTGCTGCACTGGCGTCTCGGCAACGAGGGCATGGCGGCCCTGTGCGGCGCCGTGGCCGTGTTCGGCGCCCTCCTCATCAGCAGAAGGCACCACGACCTCGCCGCGTGAGCTCCACGATCCCGCACCTGCCCGTTCGCGCACCCCGCCGCGCGGATCACCCGACTCCCGCCCGGCTTATTCCCGCCCTTTCTGGGGCGATCATCACGCGCTGTGCCCACCCTCCCGCGCACGCCTCCCGCACGCCCGTCCGGATAGGCTGCGCGGTATGCGTTCATGGTCTGCGCCTGACATCGTCCCCCTGCCGGGTACCGGCGGTCCCCTCCGTGTCCACGACACCGCCACCGGCCGGATAAGGACGACGACGCCGGGCCCCCGGGCGGGGATGTACGCCTGCGGCATCACGCCCTACGACGCCGCCCACCTGGGCCACGCCTTCACCTACCTCACCTTCGACCTGGTCAACCGGGTCTGGCGTGACGCCGGGCACGACGTCAACTACGTGCAGAACACCACCGACATCGACGACCCGCTGCTGGAGCGCGCGGAGGCCACCGGCGTCGACTGGCGCGACCTCGCCCACCGCGAGATCGACGTCTTCCGCGAGGACATGGCCGCCCTGCGGATCATCCCCCCGACCTCCTACGTCGGCGTGGTGGAGTCCGTCGACCTCATCAGCGACCTCGCCGCCCGCATCCGCGACACCGGCGCCGCCTACGAGCTGGACGGGGACCTGTACTTCTCCGCCGCCGAGGCGTCCGGGTTCGGCGAGATCAGCCACCTGGACCGCGAGCAGATGCTGGAACTGTTCGGCGAACGCGGCGGCGACCCCGAGCGCAGCGGCAAGAAGGACCCGCTCGACTGGCTGCTGTGGCGCGCCGAGCGCCCCGGCGAACCCGCCTGGGACAGCCCCCTGGGCCGCGGACGCCCCGGCTGGCACATCGAGTGCAGCGCCATCGCCCTGGACCGGCTCGGCCCGGCCTTCGACCTCAACGGCGGCGGCAGCGACCTGATCTTCCCCCACCACGAGATGGGCGCGGCCGAGACCCGCTGTGCCACGGGCGGACCCAACGCCCACAACCACCTGCACGTGGGCATGGTCGGCCTCGACGGCGAGAAGATGTCCAAGTCCCTGGGCAACCTGGTGTTCGTCTCCAAGCTGCGCCAGCAGGGCGTCGACCCGGCCGTCATCCGCCTGGCCATGCTCGGCCACCACTACCGCTCCCCCTGGGAGTGGACCGACGCCGAACTCCCCGCCGCCACCGCCCGCGCCGACCGCTGGCGCGCCGCCCTGGCCCTGGGCGCGGCGCCCGACGCCGCCCCGGTGCTCGCCGCCGTGCGCGCGGCCCTGGCCGAGGACCTGGACTCCCCGGCCGCCCTGGCCGCGGTGGACGCCTGGGCCGACACCGCCCTCGGCGAGGGCGGTACCGACACCGGCGCGCCCGCCCTGGTGCGCGCCACCGTCGACACCCTGCTGGGCGTGCGCCTGTAACCGCTGCCGCGGTGACCGGAGACACCCACCTCATTCGCCGGGTCGGACACCACGCATCACACCGGTCGCACTCTCGTCCGGCCCGCGCACCGCGGCCGGACACGAGGGGGCCTTCCTCCGGGGAGGCCCCATTCCGCCTGTGCGGGGAGCGTGGGCGTGTCGGCGCTCATCGCGTCCACGCCTCCGGACGCCCCTCGCGCGTGCGGCGAACGCCCGGCCACGGCGAACACGACCCAGGCGCTCGGAAGGTCCCTTGCGCACGTGCGGGGAACGCCAGGTCAGCGCGTTACCCGAGCGCGTACCGGGACCGCCCGAGGCCCCCGCACGCCGCGAAAGCGTCGGTGGGCGCTGCCAGAATCCGGGGCATGCAGACAGGACCGGACGTACTCCACACCACCGACTGGACCCGTACCCTCCACGCCTATGGCTCCGGCGCCGACGCCCCCGGGCACCTCTCCCTCCTGCTCACCGGCGACGCGCACGAGCGCGGGCGCGCGCTGGAGCACCTCCGCAGCGCGCTCCTGCACCAGGGCACGGTCTACCCGGCCACCGTCCCCGCCGCCCTGTTCGTCGCCGGGATCCTGGACCGCCCCGAACTCGACGACCCGGTCCGTGAACCGGCCCGCCACCCGGGCCCCGGCGCGGCGGGCGCCGCCCCCGGCTCCCTGCGCCGCGCCCTGCTGGACTTCCTGGCCGGAGCGGCCGAGGGCGCGCTGCACCAGAACCCCGGTGGCCCCGTTCCCGAACCCCCCGCCGGGGCCGAGCTGGACCGGGTCTACGCCGCGCTGGCCTCCGACGACGAGGACGAGGCGGTCGGGGTGTGGGAGACCCCCGCCGTGGACGTGCTCATGCTTCGGGCGGGCCCGGACATGCGCGCCGCCGCCCCCGCGCTGTACGCGGCGGTCGAACCCCACCTCACCGCCTGCGACGCGGGCACGCGCATGTGCGCGGTGGAGGCCGCCGCGGCCCTGGCCCGGCTCCGCGGG
>ANAW01000096.1:0-52280 GCA_000340945.1 Nocardiopsis synnemataformans DSM 44143
CATGGCCGAGACCCGCGACGAGGGCGCGGTGATCGTCCTGGCCCTGGGCGCCTGCGGCGGCGACACCACCGAGTTCCTCACCCACGCCGACCCCGCCATCCGCGCCTGCGCCGCGCTGGCGCCCGGCCAGCGCGCCAACCCCGGGGCCGCCGCGGAGCTGGCCGCGGCACTCGCCGACCCCGACGCCGCCGACGCCTGGTTCGCCAGGCGGCCCGCCCACTTCACCGGCCACGTCCGCTTCGCCCTGGTCCGGGAACTCGCCGAGCGCTCCACCGCGGAGGACGCCGCGCGCCTGCTCCCGGTGCTGCGCGCGCTGGCCCCGCTGGCCTCGCCCCTCACCGCCGCGGCCGACGCCGGGCCGCTGCTGGACCTGGCCTTCCGGGACGCCGACGCGGGCCCCGGGGCAGATCCCGCCGGACCCGCGGAGCCGCTCGCGGCGGGGCCCCCCCCCNGGCGGGCCCCGCCGCGTCGCGCGAACCCGCGGAGCTCACCGCCGTCCAGCGCGACTACCTCCGGGTCCTGGCCGAGCACGACGGCTTCTGGGACGGCCGGTTCGCCGACTTCCTGGTCGTGCTCGCCCGGCTGGGGCTGCCCCGCGAACGCCATGAGCTCCGCGCGCTGCTCGCGGCCTGAGCCGGGCGGGCGCGGAGCCCCGCGGCGACCGGACTGGAAACCACCGTGACCGTTTCGTCCCCGCCCGTCTCGTTGTGCACGTGCACGGTGACCACCTGTGGCCACGGACCCGTGAAAACGCCGGTATCCGGGGCCCGGCCGTGGTGGGATAGCCCTCATGACGACCCCCACGCGGCACAGCACGGCCGCCGAACTCATCGCGGACTTCGTCTCCACCGGTGGCAGGCTCACCGACCGGGCCGACCTCGCACGGTTCCTGCGCGAGCACCGCCTGGCCACCGAGGGGGCGATCCCCATCACCCTCGCCGACCTCGACGAGGCCATCGCCCTGCGCGACGGCATCCGGGCGGTCCTGGAGCGCCGGGCCGAACCCGACCACGAGGCCATCGCCCGGGGTCAGAAGGTCCTGGACGGCCTCCGCGTCACCGTGCGCCTCCAGGCCTCACGCGAGGCCCCCGTGCCGCTGACCCCCGCGGTCGTGGACGAGGTCCGCCGGGGGCTGGCCCGTATCGCCGGGGCCTGGGCCGTGGTGCTGTCCACGGGGGAGTGGCGCCACATGCGGGTCTGAGCTGGCCTGCGGCGCACGCGGCGGCCCGGCGGGGACACCGCCGGGGGCTCAGCCCTCGTCGTGGCGGCGCAGGTAGCGCTCGAAGTCCCGGGCGATCGCGTCGCCGGAGGCCTCCGGCAGATCGGCGGTGTCCTTGGCCTCCTCCAGGCCGCGCACGTACGCCGCGATGTCCTCGTCCTCGGCGGTGAGCTCGTTGACGTTGGACTCCCACGCCACCGCGTCCTCGGGCAGGTCGCCCAGCGGCACCCGCGCGCCCAGGAAGTCCTCCACCCACGCCAGCAGCGCCAGGGAGGCCTTCGGGCACGGCGGCTGGGCGACGTAGTGGGGGATGGCCGCCCACAGCGACGCGGTCTCGATCCCCACCGCGCTGAACGCCTCGTGCACCACGCCCACGATCCCGGTCGGGCCCGAGTAGGTGGTCGCCTCCAGCCCCAGCGTCGCGCCCAGTTCCACGGGCGAGGCCATCCCGGTCACCGGGATCGGCCGCGTGTGGGGGGCGTCCGCCAGCAGCGAGCCCAGCATCACCATCCGCGTGACGCCCAGTTCCCGCGCCACGGCCAGCAGGTCGGCGGCGTAGGAGCGCCACCGCATGTTCGGCTCGGGGCCGGTCACCAGCACCACGTCGCGTTCCGAGCCCGGCGGCGTCGCCACGCGGATCCGGGTCGTGGGCCACTCGACCTCGCCGACCACGCCGTCCACGACCGACATGCGCGGCCGGGTCACCTGGAAGTCGTAGTAGTCGTCCGGTGCCAGCGCGCACAGTTCGTAGGCGCCCCACTCCCTCGACAGGTGCTCCACGGCCAGGCTGGCCGCCTCACCGGCGTCGTTCCATCCCTCGAACGCCGCCACCATCACGGGATCGACAAGCTCCCGGACGAGCTTGGTCATGTGGCTCCTCCCTGCACGCGGACGGAGTCCACCCTACGGGGTGACGACCCGCCCGGGGAACCGTTCGGCGCGCTCCGCCGGAGGGCCCGGGCCCCCGCGCCGCGGGACACCTGTCTCATCTGGTGGAACAGCCGATGGGATAACCTCACAGACAGCGACTGACAAGGACACCGCCGTCCCCGGACGACCGACCCGCCCCCGCACCGCGGGTCCGCCCAGTGCCACGCGTCACGGGGACACCAACTGGGCCGCCGCGGTGCTCCGACGTAGAGTTGCCAGATATGAGAGCCAGCCCCACCTTCCGCGAAACGCTGTCCCGCCGTGTGGTCGTGGCGGACGGAGCGATGGGCACCATGCTCCACGCACACGATCTCGACCTCGACCAGTTCGAGGGGCACGAGGGATGCAACGACATCCTCAACCTCACCCGTCCCGACATCGTCCGCGACACCCATGCCGCCTTTCTTGCCGTGGGCTCGGACGCCATCGAGACGAACACCTTCTCCGCCAACCTCGGCGGGCTCGCCGAGTACGGCATCGAGGACCGCGCCTACGAGATCGCCCAGGCGGGAGCGCAGGTGGCCCGCGAGGCCGCCGACGCCTACTCCACCCCCGACCACCCCCGCTACGTCCTCGGATCCGTGGGCCCGGGAAACCGGCTGCCCACCCTGGGCCACGCGCCCTACGCCCTGCTGCGCGACTACTACGAGCAGTGCGCGCGCGGCCTGATCGACGGCGGATCCGACGCCATCCTCATCGAGACCTGCCAGGACCTGCTCCAGGTCAAGGCCGCCGTGGTGGCCGCCCAGCGCGCCCGCCGGTCCGCGGGCAGGGACGTCCCGATCATCGCCCAGGTCAGCATCGAGACCAACGGCACCATGCTGCTCGGCTCCGAGATCGGCGCCGCGCTGACCTCCCTGGAACCGCTGGGCATCGACGTCATCGGCCTCAACTGCTCCACCGGCCCCGCCGAGATGAGCGAGCACCTGCGCTACCTGTCGCACCACTCGCCCATCCCCATCTCCTGCATGCCCAACGCGGGCCTGCCGGAACTGGGCCCCAACGGCGCGGTCTACAACCTCACGCCCGCCGAGCTGGCCGACGCCCACGACACCTTCACCTCCGAGTTCGGCCTGAGCCTGGTCGGCGGCTGCTGCGGCACCACCCCCGAGCACCTGCGCCACGTGGTGGAGCGCGTCCAGGGCCGCGGCATCAAGAACCGCAGGCCCCTGGTGGAGTCGGCGTCCTCCTCCCTCTACCAGAGCGTGCCCTTCCGCCAGGACGCCAGCTACCTGGCCGTGGGCGAGCGCACCAACGCCAACGGCTCCAGGAAGTTCCGCGACGCCATGCTGGAGGGCCGCTGGGACGACTGCGTGGAGATCGCCCGGGACCAGATCCGCGACGGGGCCCACCTGCTCGACCTCAACATCGACTACGTGGGCCGCGACGGGGCCGGCGACATGCGCGAGCTGGCCACGCGCCTGGCCACCTCCTCCACCCTGCCGATCATGCTCGACTCCACCGAGCCGCCCGTCCTGGAGGCGGGCCTGGAGTCCCTCGGCGGCAGGAGCGTGGTCAACTCGGTCAACTACGAGGACGGCGACGGACCCGACTCCCGCTTCACCCGCATCATGGAGCTGGTCAAGGAGCACGGCGCCGCCGTCGTGGCCCTGTGCATCGACGAGGAGGGCCAGGCCCGCACCGCCGAGTGGAAGGTGCGCGTGGCCACCCGCCTCATCGAGGAGATCACCGGCGAGTGGGGGCTGCGCACCGGCGACATCATCATCGACTGCCTCACCTTCCCCATCACCACCGGGCAGGAGGAGACCCGCCGGGACGGCCTGGAGACGATCAACGCCATCCGCGAGCTCAAGCGGCTCTACCCGGAGGTGCAGACCACCCTGGGCCTGTCCAACCTGTCCTTCGGCCTCAACCCGGCCGCCCGCATCGTGCTGAACTCGGTGTTCCTGCACGAGGCGGTCCAGGCGGGGCTGGACTCGGCGATCGTGCACGCCTCCAAGATCGTGCCGATCAACCAGATCCCCGAGGAGCAGCGCGAGGTCGCCCTCGACATGGTCTACGACCGGCGCGAGGGCGACTACGACCCCCTCTCGCGGTTCATGGAGATGTTCGAGGGCGTGGACGCCAAGTCCATGAAGGCCTCCCGCGCCGAGGAGCTGGCCGCCCTGCCGCTGTGGGAGCGCCTGGAGCGGCGCATCATCGACGGCGAGATGGCCGGGATCGAGGCCGACCTCGACGAGGCGCTGGAGTCCAAGCCCGCCCTGGCCATCGTCAACGACACCCTGCTCTCGGGCATGAAGACCGTCGGCGAGCTGTTCGGCTCCGGCCAGATGCAGCTTCCCTTCGTCCTCAAGTCCGCCGAGGTCATGAAGGGCGCCGTCGCCTACCTCGAACCCCACATGGAGAAGAGCGACGACGACGGCAAGGGCCGCATCGTCCTGGCCACGGTCAAGGGCGACGTCCACGACATCGGCAAGAACCTCGTGGACATCATCCTGTCCAACAACGGCTACGACGTGGTCAACATCGGCATCAAGCAGCCGGTGTCGGCGATCCTGGAGGCCGCCGAGGAGCAGCGCGCCGACGTGATCGGCATGTCCGGCCTGCTGGTCAAGTCCACGGTGATCATGAAGGAGAACCTGGAGGAGATGAACTCCAGGGGCCTGTCCGAGCGCTTCCCGGTCCTGCTGGGCGGTGCCGCGCTCACCCGCTCCTACGTGGAGCAGGACCTGGCCGAGGTCTTCGACGGCCACGTGCGCTACGCCAAGGACGCCTTCGAGGGCCTGCGCCTGATGGACGCGTTCATGGCGGTCAAGCGCGGCGAGGAGGGGGCCGAGCTGCCCGCCCTGCGCCAGCGCCGGGTCAAGTCGGGGGCCAGGCTGAAGGTGACCGAGCCCGAGGAGATGCCCGCCCGCAGCGACGTGTCGACCACCAACCGGGTCCCCGAGCCGCCCTTCTGGGGCGACCGGATCAGCAAGGGCGTCCCGCTGGCCGACTACGCCGCCTTCCTCGACGAGCGCGCCACCTTCATGGGCCAGTGGGGGCTCAAGGCCGCCCGCGGCGGCGAGGGCCCCAGCTACGAGGAGCTGGTGGAGACCGAGGGCCGACCCCGGATGCGGATGTGGCTGGACCGCATCCAGACCGACGGCCTGCTGGAGGCGGCCGTGGTGCACGGCCACTACCCCTGCTACAGCGAGGGCGACGACCTCGTGGTGCTGGACGAGGAGGGCGCCGAGCGCACCCGCTTCACCTTCCCGCGCCAGCGCCGGGACCGCCACCTGTGCCTGTCCGACTTCTTCCGTCCCAAGGAGTCGGGGGAGCTGGACGTGGTGTCCTTCCAGGTGGTGACCGTGGGTCCGGCGATCAGCCGCGCCACCGCCGAGCTGTTCGCCAAGAACGCCTACCGCGACTACCTGGAACTGCACGGGCTGTCGGTGCAGCTGACCGAGGCCCTGGCCGAGTACTGGCACACCCGGGTGCGCGCGGAGCTGGGCTTCGCCGGTGAGGACCCGGCCGAACTGGACGCGTTCTTCAAGCTCGGCTACCGGGGGGCGCGCTTCTCCCTGGGCTACGGGGCCTGCCCCGACCTGGAGGACCGCGCCAAGATCATGCGCCTGCTGGAGCCCGAGAGGGTGGGCGTGACCCTGTCGGAGGAGTTCCAGCTGGTGCCCGAGCAGGCGACCGACGCGATCGTGGTCCACCACCCGGAGGCGACGTACTTCAACGTCTGACCGGCTCGTCCGAGGCGGACCGTCCGAGGCGGTGCGTCCGGCGCGGCCCCGCCCCCACGCGGGGGGCGGGGCCGCGTTCGTGCGCGGGGGCGAGTGTGGGGCAGCTCTCCACCCGCGGGCGCCCGAGTGTTCGTAGTGTGGAAAGGACGCCGACAGGTCCTCTTCACGGCGCGGGCGCCCCGCGTCCCGCACGATGATGACGCACAACCCGGGTGTCCCGTGGGCGAGCGGGCAACCCAAGACACACGAGGGGAGAGCGTGGTGCCGCCCGGTCCGGAACGCGCCACCGAACATATGAGCGAGCAGAGCACGCTGAGTCCCGAAGTCTCCGACACCGCGACGCCCCAGGCCAGACGCCTCCAGGCCGTACTCCTGGACATGGACGGCACCCTCATCGAGAGCGAGCACCTGTGGGGTGAGGCCGAGGCCGACCTGGTCGCCGAACTGGGCGGCGTGTGGACCGAGGAGGACCACCGGCGCAACGTCGGCAACGCCGCCGAGCCCGTGGGCCGCTACATCATCGACCTGACCGGCGCCCACCACCTCACCCCGCGCCAGGTCGCCGACCGCCTGTACACGAGGTTCCAGGCCAGGCTCGCCGGAGGCGCCGACCTGCGCCCGGGGGCCAAGGAGCTGGTCACCCTGCTGTCGGAGTCCGGGGTCCCCGTGGTCCTGGTGACCTCCACCGAGAGGTCGCTGGTGCAGGCGGCGATCGGCGGGATCGGCCTGGACAACTTCGACGACTCGGTGGCCGGGGACGAGGTCGAGGCGAACAAGCCCCACCCCGACCCCTACCTGCGGGCCGCCCGGCGGCTCGGCGTGGACCCCGCGCGCTGCGTGGCCTTCGAGGACTCGGTGGTCGGCGTGGCCTCGGCGGCCGACGCCGGGTGCGCCACGGTCGCGGTGCCCAACCACGTGCACATCCCGCCGCGCGAGGGCGTGGTGTTCCGCGACAGCCTGGTGGGCGTGGACCTGGAGTGGCTGGAGTCCCTGGTCGCCGACCGCTGAGCCGCCGTGGCGCCGACCGGGTGCCCCGCCCGCCGGTGGCCGGTGCCCGCGGGCGGTCCTTCCGCCCCTCCGGACCCGCTGGACCTCCCACCCCGCCCCTCTCCGCGTCCCGGCCGCCCGCCCGGGGCACGGGGAGTAGCGTGGGTGGACAGGAGCCCCAGCTCCGGGGCCCGCCCTAGGGGATCGACCGGATGTGCGTTCCGGCGTCGGATGGGAGACTGGACCCATGCCTGAGAACTTGACGTGGATGACCGGTCTGGTCCTGGGAGGCGGTCTCACCCTCGCGGGACTGGTGATCTCCTTCTTCGTGTGGCGGGCCAAGGGCGCCGCCTCGGGCCTGCGCGGCGTGGCGTGGTCGCTGCTGCCGCTGGCCGCCGGTCTGGTCGGGCTCATGAACGCCGTCTGGCAGTTCGCCATGAACATCTTCGGCATCCTGGTCGGCCTGCTGTTCAACCCGGCGGTGTGGGCCGGTGTGGCCCTGGCGGGTCTGGCCGTGGTGCTCTACGTGGTCTCGGGTGTCATGCGCGCCCGCGACGTGGGCACCCGCCCCAGGAAGGCCAAGGAGTCCAAGGAGGCCAAGGCCGCCGACGGCACGGGGAGCGCGGCCAAGCCCGGCGCGGCCCCCGCCGCCCCGGGCGCCAGGGCCGGGGTGGGCCCTGCCCCCAAGAAGGCCGGGGCGGCCGACGACCTCTCCGACCTGGGCGACATCGAGGAGCTGCTGCGCAAGCGCGGTATCCAGTGAACGCCGCGGGCGCGGCCCGCACACCCTCGCGACGACGGCCCCGCACACGCGGGGCCGTCGTCTTCGCGTACGCCGTGACCGTCACCGTACGTGTCCGTGGCGGCGTCCTGACGCGCCCTTGGTCGTCGCGTTACGCGATCGCTCCACCACGTTGTGACGTATAGCACTTGCCATAGCGTGTCTCTCCGGGGGTCGAACCGGGGCACATTCGGACGTATCGTGGGCGCGGCGATATAGGACGTCGCCGCAGCTCGCGGCCGGTCGTCGGATGAATGCGAACTCTGTGGCCTTTTGTTGTTATATAGGCCTTTTGACATTGTTTGTCACGATTTAGATACATGATCGGATATTGGACGCTGTGCGTTCAGATCGCGAGTAAGTTGGTCGCTGTGTAACAGCCCGGGCGCAACGGTCCCGGTGTGTCCAACTCCTCAGGTGATGTGACACACTCCCGCGGACCGGGTCTGCGGAGGCGGGTCATCCTCCCGCTCCGCCGACACGTAAGCCCACGCCAGCCAGCGTCGAGAACCGGCCGGCCCCACCGCGCGAACCGCAGGTCACCCCTCCATGCGGACGCACGTGTGGGTTCTGTCCCGTTCCCCTCGGCCAGAAGCGTATGAGTGGAGAGTGGTGGCCTGATGAGCGCGCCCTCGCATGCCCCCGATTCGGCGGAGCAGGCGGAGCAGAACGACGCCGTGAACGTCGCTGCGCAGGCCCACGGGGTCCGCGGAGACTCCGACAACCGGTCCCTGCGCCAGATCGCCTGGCAGCGGCTGCGCAAGGACAAGGTCGCGATGATCTCCGGCGTGGTCGTGGTCCTGCTCATCCTCGCCGCGGTCTTCGCACCCCTCCTGGCCAAGTGGTTCGGGCACCCGCCCACCCAGTTCCACCAGGACCTGATCGAGCCCAGCACCGGTATGCCGTTCAAGGACCCGAGCCTTCCGCCCCCCGCTGACGGCAGCATGCCCTTCGACAACCTGGACCGGTGGGGTGCGATCAGCGCCGACCACCTGCTGGGCGTGGAGCCGGTCACCGGTCGCGACCTGTTCAGCCGCATCCTCTACGGCGCCCAGATCTCCCTGCTGGTGGCCTTCCTGTCCACGCTTCTGTGCGTGTTCATCGGCACCGTCCTCGGCATCATCGCCGGGTACAAGGGCGGCTGGGTCGACACCCTCATCAGCCGGGCCATGGACGTCTTCCTGGCCTTCCCGCTGATGCTCTTCGCCATCGCGCTCGTCGGCGTCATCCCCGAGGGTGTCTTCGGTCTGAGCGGCAACGGCCTGCGCATCGGCGTCATCGTCTTCATCATCGGGTTCTTCAACTGGCCCTACATCGCCCGCATCGTCCGGGGGCAGACGCTCTCCCTGCGCGAGCGGGAGTTCGTGGAGGCCGCCAGGAGCCTGGGCGCCAGTAACCGGCACATCCTCTTCCGGGAGATCCTGCCGAACCTGGTGACGCCGATCATCGTCTACTCGACCCTGCTCATCCCCACGAACATCCTGTTCGAGGCAGCTCTGAGCTTCCTGGGCGTCGGCATCAACCCGCCCACGCCGAGCTGGGGCAAGATGCTCTCCGAGGCGGCGATCATGTACGAGAACGCGCCGTACTTCGTCATCTTCCCGGGTCTGGCCATCTTCATCACCGTGCTGGCGTTCAACCTGTTCGGCGACGGGCTCCGGGACGCCTTCGACCCCAAGACCTCCGACTGACCCACGGTCGGTGGAGGCCGCCCCGCCCGGCCTCCGCAAGGCAGGGATCCGACGACAGGTTGATCCCACCATCCCATCAGGTTCGCATGAGAGGCAGTTCCTTGAGGAAACGCACCCTCGGCTTCGTCGCGCTCGGCGCGGCGGCGTCCATCCTCCTTTCGGCTTGCGGTGGCGGTGACTCCACCGGCGGAGGCTCCGCGTCCGGCGCCGAGTTCAACCAGGGGGCGACCGAGATCGTCAACCCGTCGGAGCAGACCGGCGGCACCCTGCGCTACGCCATCGCCACGGACTTCGACTCCACCGACCCGGGCGACACCTACTACGGGTTCAGCTGGAACTTCACCCGCTACTACGCCCGTACGCTGCTGGCCTTCAACCCGGCCCCGGGCGAGGCGTCCACCGAGCTGACCACGGACATGGCCGCGGGCATGCCCGAGCCCAACGAGGACTTCACCGAGTGGACCGTCAAGATCCAGGAGGGCCTCAAGTACGAGGACGGCTCCGAGATCACGGCCCAGGACATCAAGTACGCCATCGCGCGCTCCAACTTCAACGGCGGTGAGCTGCCCAACGGCCCCCGTTACTTCCAGGCGCACCTGGACCAGGAGCCCTTCAACGTCTACGAGGTCGACGACCCGCTGGAGACCTTCACCGCGGTCGAGACCCCGGACGACCACACCCTGGTCTTCCACCTCAAGGACTCCTTCTCGGAGTTCCCCTACGTGCTGACCCAGCCGCAGACCGCCCCGGTGCCCATGGAGGCAGACCGCGGCGCGCTGTACAAGCAGGACGTCCTCTCCTCGGGCCCGTACCAGTTCGACGGCGAGTACGAGCCCGGCGTGCAGCTCAACCTGGTCCGCAACGAGCACTGGGACGCCTCGACCGACCCGATCCGCCCGGCCCTGCCGGACGAGGTCACCGTCGAAATCGGCATCGCCCAGGAGGAGATCGACCAGCGCCTGGTCAACGGCGACCTCGACGTCGACCTGTCCGGCGTCGGCGTCGGCCCGGCGATGAAGACCACCCTGCTCACCGACGAGGACGCCCAGGCCAACCTGGACAACCCGTACTCCGGCGCGCTGCGCTACGTCAACATCCACACCCCGGTCATCGAGGACGTGGCCTGCCGCCAGGCGATCATGTACGCGGCCGACCGGGACAGCCTGCACCGCGCCTGGGGCGGCGACAAGGGCGGTGACATCGCCACCAACCTGCTCCCGCCGACCATCCCGGGCTCGAACCCGGAGTCGGACCTGTACCCCTCCGAGGACAACAAGGGCGACCTGGAGTCGGCCGAGGCCAAGCTGGAGGAGTGCGGCGAGGCCGAGGGCTTCAGCACCACCATCGCCGTCCGTGAGGGCCGTCCCAACGACATCGCCACCGCGGAGTCCCTCCAGCAGTCCCTCGACCGCGTCGGTATCAAGGTCGACATCCAGACCTTCCCGGCCGAGGACTTCTTCGCCCAGTACGCGGGCTCGCAGGACTACGTCCGTGAGAACGACATCGGCCTGAGCGTCTCCGGCTGGAGCCCGGACTGGGCCACCGGCTACGGCTTCGCCTCCAAGATCACCGACGGCGACGCCATCCAGGCCACGGGCAACTACAACACCTCCGAGCTCGACGACCCGGAGATCAACGGTCTGTGGGACGAGGCGCTGGCCACCGAGGACCCGGAGGAGCGCGCCAACCTCTACGAGCAGATCGACACCCTGGTCATGGAGCAGGCGGCCATCCTGCCGGTCGTCTTCGACCGCGCGCTGTACTACCGCTCGGACGAGCTGACCAACGTCTACCACACGTCCGCGTACGCGATGTACGACTTCATGGCCCTGGGCGTGGACCGGGGTTAGCGCTCCGACCGGCCTGAACTAGTACGAGAAGGCAGGTGAAGGCGGCGGGGGTGCCACGGCCCCGTGGGTACCCCCGCCGCCGACCGCGATGCTGAACTATATTCTCCGCCGCCTCGGTGCGGGACTGCTGCTGCTCGCCGTCGTCACGGCGGTGACCTTCTGGATCTTCTACGTCCTGCCCCGCTGGGCGGGCGTGACCCCGCGCGGCATGGCCGCGATGTACGTGGGCAAGGCCCCCACCCCCGAGGCGCTCGACGCCACGGTGGCGCGCCTGGGCCTGGACCAGCCCATCGCCGTGCAGTTCCTGGACTTCGTCAAGGGCCTGGTCCTCGGCTCCGAGTACTCCTTCGGCCGGGAGACGATCGAGTGCGCGGCGCCCTGCCTGGGCTACTCCTTCACCACCAACAGCCCCGTGCTGCCCCAGCTGCTCGACCGCCTGCCGGTCACCGCCTCGCTGGCCCTGGGCGCGGCCGTCATCTGGATCATCGGCGGCGTGGCCGTCGGCGTCCTGTCCGCGGTCAAGAAGGGCAGCGTCTTCGACCGCCTGGCCATGAGCACCGCCCTGGTGGGCGTGTCCATGCCGATCTACTTCACCGGTCTGCTCGCCCTGGCCTTCCTCGTGCACGAGTGGGAGCTGTTCCCGGTCTCGCGCTACGTCCCCCTCACCGAGGACCCGCTCGGCTGGTTCCAGGTGATGTTCCTGCCCTGGGTGACCCTGGCCTTCCTGCACGCGGCGCAGTACGCGCGCCAGACGCGCGCGGGCATGCTGGAGGTCCTGGGCGAGGACTACATCCGCACCGCCCGCGCCAAGGGGCTGAGCGAGCGCCGCGTGATCTTCAAGCACGCGCTGCGCCCGACGCTGACCCCGATCGTGACCATCTTCGGCCTGGACGTGGGCCTGGTCCTGGGCGGCGCGATCCTCACGGAGAAGGTGTTCTCCCTGAACGGCATCGGTGCCTACGCCATCGACGCGATCATCGGCAAGGACCTGCCCGTGGTGCTCGGTGTGACCCTGATGGGCGCTGTCTTCATCGTCGTCTGCAACCTGGTCGTCGACCTGCTCTACCCGGTCCTCGACCCGCGTGTGCGCATCGCCAGCTAACGACCGACAGCGTTGAACAGAGCAGCTCTAGCGAAGGAAAGTGACATGGCCTCGACCGAGCCCGTCGTCCGCGTGGACGACCTGCGGGTGACGTTCCCGACCATGGACGGTGACGTCCGGGCGGTGAACGGTTTGTCCTTCGAGGTGCCCGCCGGAGGCGCCCTCGGCATCGTGGGCGAGTCGGGCTCGGGCAAGAGCGTGACCTCGCTGGCGCTCATGGGCCTGCACCGGGGCAGCAAGGCGAAGATCACCGGCGCCATCGAGGTCGCGGGCCAGGACGTGGTCAGCGCCTCGGACAAGAAGCTGCGGCGCATGCGCGGCAACGACATCGCCATGGTCTTCCAGGACCCCATGCAGTCGCTGCACCCGCAGTACACGATCGGCAACCAGCTGATCGAGGCCTACCGCATCCACCGGCCCAAGGCCTCCAAGGCCGAGGC
Source organism: Nocardiopsis synnemataformans DSM 44143 (assembly GCA_000340945.1). GTDB lineage: Bacteria > Actinomycetota > Actinomycetes > Streptosporangiales > Streptosporangiaceae > Nocardiopsis > Nocardiopsis synnemataformans. The sequence continues at coordinate 12,693 of ANAW01000096.1, forward strand.
GCACGCCCGTGCGGTGGAGTCGCTGGACCGGGTCGGCATCCCCCAGCCCGAGAAGCGGATCAACTCCTACCCGCACGAGTTCTCCGGCGGTATGCGCCAGCGCGTGGTCATCGCGATGGGGCTGATGTGCGAGCCCAAGGTGCTGTTGGCCGACGAGCCGACCACCGCACTGGACGTGACGGTGCAGGCCCAGGTCCTGGACCTGCTGGACGAGCTGCGCCGTGACCTGGGCATGGGCCTGATCCTGGTCTCGCACGACCTGGCGGTGGTGGCCGGTTCGGTGGACGAGGTCGTGGTCATGCGCCACGGCGTCGCGGTCGAGCGCGGCGACGTGCGCAAGGTCCTCTCCGAGCCCGAGCACCCCTACACCCAGGGACTCCTGGCCGCCGTGCCGCGCGTGGAGGTCTCCCGCGCCCAGCGGCGCGCCCAGGACCGGGCCGACCGCACCGAGCGCGACAAGCGCGAGGGCAAGGTGACCGAGCCGGGCCAGTTCGCGGCCTTCACCCCTTCCTCCGGCGGCGAGGGCTCCTCCGAGGAGACCCCGCTCCTGCGGGTGGAGGACGTGGCGCAGCGGTTCAGGGTGCGCGGTGGTATGTGGGGTAAGTCCACGGACTTCTGGGCGGTCAAGGGGGTCTCCTTCGACCTGCACCGGGGGGAGACCCTCGGAATCGTGGGGGAGTCGGGGTCGGGTAAGTCGACGCTGTCGCGGATGGTGATGCGTCTGCTGGAGCCCACGCGGGGCCGGGTGGAGTTCGAGGGCCGCGACATCACCCACATGCCCGAGCGGGCGCTGCGTCCGCTGCGCCGGGACGTGCAGATGGTCTTCCAGAACCCCTACTCCTCGCTCAACCCGCGTCTGACGGTGGGTGATGCCATCGGCACGGCGCTGCGGGTGCAGGGGGAGAAGGACGGCAAGAAGGTGCGCCATCAGGTGCAGGAGCTGCTGGAGCGGGTGGGGTTGGAGCCCAACCACTACAACCGGTTCCCGCACGCGTTCTCGGGCGGGCAGCGCCAGCGGATCGCGATCGCGCGGGCGCTGATCCTCAAGCCCAAGCTGATCATCTGCGACGAGCCGGTCTCGGCGTTGGACGTGTCCACCCAGGACCAGGTGTTGCGGTTGTTGTCGGAGTTGCAGGACGACTTCGGGTTGACCTACATCTTCGTGGCCCACGATCTGGCGGTGGTGCGTCAGGTGAGTGATCGGGTCGCGGTGATGCGTGCGGGGGAGGTGGTGGAGATGGGTGACAGCGACGCGGTGTACGAGAACCCCACCAGCGACTACACCCGCCAGCTGCTGACGGCCGCCCCGGTCCTGGACCCCGACGAGGCCCGCCGCCTGCGCGCCGGGCGCGTGGAGAAGCGCGCCGAGGGCAAGGTCGTGGCCTGACGGTCCTGACGGTCCTGACGGTCCTGACGGTCCTGACGGTCCTGACGGTCCGGTCGCCGACCGGAGAGGGACCGACCCGACGCCGGTGCCGCCGCGGAACCCCGCGGCGGCACCGGCGTTTCGCGTGCGGAGGGGGCTGCGGGTTCCGGCTCCCGGGTGCCGGGCACAGGCCGGAGCGAAGGCCCTCGGAACGCCTGGCGCCGTGACCACAAAGGTTCGCCGGGGCCGCCCCCTCCACCGTGATCTTGTACTTATAGCGAGTCTCGACGGTCCAAACTCGCTATAAGTACAAGATCATCTCAGGTCAGGGCACTTGTGCCACACCAGCAACGGTTCCGGCCGGTCCGCTAGTCCGAGAGGCCGCGTCCGGTCGCCGCCGCGGCGAACAGGCGGGCCAGCTCCCGGGCGTAGTCCTCGTGCTCCTCGACCGGTCTGCGCCGGAGCCGGCCCGGGACCGCGTCCAGGGCGGCGAAGAGGGCGTCGGTGAACACCTCCGGGTCGAAGGCGCGGAACTCCCCGTGGCCCTGCCCCTCGGTGAGGAAACCGACCAGTTCGGCGCGTCCGGCGTCCTGGCCCCGCGCGATCCACTCGCGGACGGAGGCGGGTACGTCCGCGCCGCTGATCTCCTGGCGCACGGCCACCTCCCGCGGGTGGCGCGAGCAGTGCATGACGTGGCCGGCGACGATGCGCAGCAGGGCGTCCTCGAACCCCGCCAGCGGCTCGGGCCCGCCCTCCATCGCCCGGTCCAGGCGGGCGTTGACGTACTCCAGCACCTGCCGGAGCAGCCGTTCCTTCGTTCTGAAGTGATACGTGATCAGGCCGGGGCTCACCGAGGCCCGTGCGGCGATGCGCACGAAGGACGCCCGCGCGTACCCCTCCTCGGCGATGGTCTCGACCGCCGCCCGCACGATCTGCCCGCGGCGCGCCTCCTCGATGAAGGAGCGCTCGGCTTCCCCGTCCCCACTGTCGACTGGTTGCATGTACAGAATCCTATATGCTCAACTAGGAAGGAGTTGACCACCACGGAGGACGCGTCGGAGAGGTGGGCGGGGGCGGTTCCGCCACCGCCCCGGCCGCGGCCGCCATCAGGGAGAGGGCTTCCATGACCGACACCCGCCGACCGCCGTCCGTCGTCCGTGAGCACGGGGCGACCCACGTGCTGCTGTGGACCCTCTTCCCCCTGCTCGGCGCCGGACTGGGCTGGGCGCTGTCCCGGGTGCCGGGCTGGCTCATCCTTGTTCCGGAGTGGGTCCACCAGCTCCCGCTGGTCCCGGGCCAGGAGCAGGCCGCCCTCCTGTCGCGCCTGGACGGACCGGTCCTCACGACCGTCCTGGTGGTCCTCGGGGTCCTCGCGGGCGGCTTCGTCGCGCTCGCGTCCTACGACGACATGGTCGCCGTCGAGGCGGACGGGGACGGGGTGCGCGTCGTCCGGTCCGGCCGGGACGCGGAGTTCGCCCGCGGGCGGGTGGGCGCGGTCTTCGTCGACGGCCGGGACCTGGTCCTGCTGGGCACGGACACCGCCGAGCTCGCCCGCGAGCGCACCGGCCACAGCACCGAGCGGCTCCGCGCCGCGTTCGAGGCCCAGGGCTACCCCTGGCACGACGGCGATCCGTACGCGGACCGGTTCCGGCGCTGGGTCGACGGGATGCCGGGTCTGGAGCAGCACGCCCAGGCGGTCCTGCGGGCCCGCCGGGAGGCGCTGAGGGCGCAGGACGCCGACGACAGCGCCGAGCTGCGCGCCGAACTCGCCGGGCTGGGCGTGGTCGTGCGCGACGAGGGGGACCGCCAGTACTGGCGCCCGGTCCGCGGCGGATCCGGCGGCTGAGCCCTGCCGGGACGGGCCCGGCCGAGGGTCGTCCACAGACGGGAGACGGCCTGGTCGAATCGGGAATGAAAACGGTTATCATTGACTTGTAACCCGTGGGAACACCCGAGGAGGCATCCATGGCACGCAACGAGATCCGGCCGATCATCAAGCTCAAGTCGACCGCGGGGACGGGCTTCACCTACGTCACCCGCAAGAACCGGCGCAACACGCCCGACCGGCTCACGCTGAAGAAGTACGACCCGCGCGTCCGCCGCCACGTCGAGTTCCGCGAGGAGCGCTGAGCGGGCGGGCCGCTCCGTCCAACGACCACCGCAAGGGGGCACACATGAAGCAGGGCATCCACCCCGACTACCAGCCGGTCGTCTTCCGCGACCGCGCGGCCGACTTCTCCTTCCTCACCAGGTCCACCGCCACCAGCGACAAGACCATCGAGTGGAGCGACGGCCGGACCTACCCGCTGATCGACGTCGAGATCTCCAGCGCCAGCCACCCCTTCTACACGGGCAACGCCCGCGTGGTGGACACGGCGGGCCGCGTGGAGCGCTTCCAGCGCCGTTACCAGCGCAAGGGCTGACCGACAGAACGCGAGGCGGGGCCCGGCGCCCCGCCCCCGAACCACCCGAGAGGAAGGCAGGGGCCGATGGCCGTACCCAAGCGCAGGATGTCGCGGTCCAACACCCGCACGCGCCGTTCCCAGTGGAAGGCCGCCACACCCGATCTGGCGCGCGTCCACATCCGCGGCCGCGAGTACCTCGTGCCGCGCAACCTCGTCCGCGCCTACGAGCGCGGACTGCTCCAGCCGCCCGCGTAGGCGGCCCCGGCGCAGCCCGCCCGGCCCCGCCCCGGTCCCCCCGGGCGGGGCGTCCGGCCGCCGTAAGGTGGTGGGCATGCCAGCCCGAACGCCCCCTACCGCGCCCGGCGGCGACGCCCCGGGACTGCGCGCCGACGCGCTGCACAACCGCCACCGCATCGTCGAGGCGGCCCGCGCGGCCTTCTCCGAACGCGGGATCGACGTGCCGATGTCCGCCATCGCCCGCCGCGCCGGGGTGGGGGCCGCCACCCTCTACCGCCGCTTCCCCACCCGCGAGTCCCTGGTCACCGAGGTGTTCGCCGACCAGTTGGCGGACTGCGCCTCCCACGTCGACGACGCCCTGGCCGACCCGGACCCCTGGCGGGGCTTCTGCACGGCCGTCGAGCGGGTGTGCGCGATGCAGGCCGCCGACCGGGGCTTCACCGGCGCGTTCCTCACCGCCTTCCCCGGCGCGATCCCCTTCGAGGAGAAGCGCGAGCGCGCCGAACGCGGCCTCACCGAACTCATCCGCCGGGCGAAGGCGACCGGGCGGCTGCGCCCCGACTTCGCGCTGGAGGACCTCACCCTGCTGCTCCTGGCCAACTGCGGGGCCACCTCCGGCCCGCCCGAGGCGGCAGCCGCCTCCTCGCGCCGCCTGGTGGCCTACCTCCTCCAGTCCTTCGAGAACACGGGGGAGCCCCGCCCCCTTCCCGCGGTCCCGGAGATCGGACTGGGCCAGATCCCCGACCTCTCCGCGGGCTGAGCGCGGCCGGTCCCGCGAAACGCACCGCCCCTGGTATCCGGCTCCCGCGGAGTCGGGCAGTCTTGGGAGTGTGACAACGCGAACCGACGAGACCCCCGCGCCGGCCCCCCGGACACCGCGAGCCCCCCGCAGGCCCGTCGACCTCCTCACGGGAGCGGTCGGCCTGCTGGTGGTGGCGGCGATCATGATCGCCGTCCGCGTGGTCACCGACGGAGTGGAGGGGACCGACCCCGACCGGCTCCGCGCGCTGCTGCCCACCGGCCTGCTCCTGCTCGTGGCCGGAGGCGCCAACCTCCTGCTGATCGTCCTCGTCAGCTACGTCGTCCTGCGCACGCTGTTCACCGGGCGGCGGCGCTCCCTGGTCCGGCCGGTCGCCGCCGGGATCGCCGCGTACACCCTCGCCTCGCTGATCAACGCCACCCTCTTCGCGCTGATCGGCCCGGAGCGGTTCCCCGACGCGCTCGCCCCCGACGACGTGTTCACCAGCGCCACCCTCGGCTACGTGGCCGCCGTCCTGGCCTTCGTCCGCACCATGCCCACCGGTCTGCCGCGGGTCCGCTCGATCCTGTGGGCGGGCAACACCGCCGTCGCGGTCTGCGCCCTGCTGGCCGGGGTCACCAGCGTCCTCGCCCTCGTCCTGACCGTCCTGGTCGGCCTCACCTGTGCCGCCCTGGTCCGGTACGCGGTGGGGGAGAGGCCGCCGCCGCAGACCGACAACGGCCTGGACGCCGAGCTGCGCAGGTTCGGGCTGTCCGCCACCGGCGTCTCCCGCGCGGACGACGACGAGGAGGGCAACCCCCGCCACCTGGCCGAACTCGACGACGGCCGCCGGGTGGAGCTGGTCGTGCTCAGCTCCGAGAACACCGCCGGGTTCTGGCGGCGCCTGCGCGACCTGCTGTTCCTGCGCGGCCCCGTGGCCCCGCGGATGCTCTACGGCGTCCGCCGCCGCGCCGAGCACGCCGCGCTGATGAGCTTTTCAGCCCGGCAGGCGGGGGCCGCCGTCCCCCGCGTCCTGGCCGTCGGCGAACTCGGGCCCGGCACCGTCCTGCTGGTCCGCGAGCTGCCCGCCTTCCGCGCGCTGGACGCGCTGGACGATGAGGAGCTCACCGACGAGCTGGTCGACCTGTGCTGGCGCGAAATCGGGCTGCTGCACCGCCGCCGGCTCGTCCACGGCAACATCAGCGGTGCCACCGTCGGTGTCCTGGGCCGGTCCTCGGGCACAGCTGATCCCTCCGCCTCAGAGGACACACCCACCCCGACAGACGCCTCCGACCAGGCCAGCACCCCCATCGCGGCAGGCACTTCCGTATCGGAAGTCACCTCCGCACCGGCCGACGATTCCGCCTCGGCAGACGCCTCCGACCCGGCCAGCAACCCCGTCCCGGCAGGCTCCTCCGAAACTCCAGCCCCGCCCGTCACGGCGGAACCCCGCGAGGCGGCGGTCCTCCTCACCGGCCTGGACCGCGGCGGCGTGGCCGCCCCCCAGCTCCAGGTCGCCCTGGACCAAGCCGCCCTGCTCACCCTGCTGGCCATGCGGGTGGGGACCGGACGCGCCGTGGACTCCGCGGTGCGCGCGCTGGGCGTGACCGCCACGGCCGCGGTCCTGCCCTTCCTGCAACCCCCCGGCCTGCCCTACACGCTGCGCAGGGGGCTGCGCGGGGACCGCGGGCTCCTGGCCAGGCTGCGCGAGCGCGTGGTGCGCATCGCCCCGGAGGCGCCCTCCGAACCCGCCCGCCTGGAGCGGATGCGTCCGCGCACCGTGGTCAGCGTCATCGTCGCCACCGTCGTCGGCCTGGTGCTGCTGTACCAGCTCACCGGCGTGGACTTCACCGCCATCGGCCGGGCCGACCTCGGGTGGACGCTGGCCGCGCTCGCCGCGTCGGTGGTGTGCACGCTCTCCGCCGCGATGATCCTCATCGGCTTCGTGCCCGTGCCGCTGCCGTGGTGGCGCACCGTCATGGTCCAGTACGCGGGGTCGTTCGTGCGCATCGCCGCACCCGCCGGGCTGGGGTCGCTCGCGATCAACACCCGGTTCGTCACCAGGCAGGGGGTCTCGACCTCCCTGGCCCTGTCCGCGGTGGGCCTCACCCAGCTGGTCGGGTTCCTGGTGCACGTGCCGCTGCTGCTGGTGTGCGCCTACCTCACCGGAACCTCGTACTGGACCGGGTTCACGCCCTCCCCGACCGTCGTCGTGATCAGCATCGCCGGGACGGCCGTGGTGGGGGTGGTCCTGCTGCTGCCCCGGCTGCGGCACGCCCTCGGCGCCCGGATCCGGCCCTACCTGCGCGGGGTGCTGCCGCGGCTGCTGGACATGCTCCAGAGCCCGTCCAGCCTGCTGCTGGGCTTCGGCGGAACGCTGCTGATCACCGCGGCGTTCGTGCTGTGCCTGCAGTCCTCGGTCCTGGCCTTCGCCGACCCGGGCGCCAGCGTGAGCCTGGTGGCGGTCGCGGTGGTGTTCCTGGCGGGCAACGCGATCGGCTCGGCCGCGCCCACGCCCGGAGGCCTGGGCGCGGTGGAGGCCGCCCTGATCGGTGGTCTGACCACGGTGGCGGGGGTCCCCGCCGCCGTCGCGCTGCCCGCGGTACTGCTGTTCCGGCTGCTGACCTTCTGGCTGCCGGTCCTTCCGGGCTGGGGGGCCTTCTCCTACCTCCAGCGCCGTGAGGCCATCTGAGCGGGGTCCGCGCCTCAGGAGACGCGGGAGCGGGCGGGCATGAGCTTGCTGATCCCCCAGGCGATCAGGCCGGTGATGGCACCGACCGCGGCGCCGATGAACAGGCTGCTCACCACCGAGAAGCCGCGGATGATGATCGCGTGCGCGGCGGGCGGCAGGTCAGTGAGGTTGCCGCCGAGCATCGGCGGGTCCCCCTCCCAGGCGATGTTCCACAGCAGCTGGTGCCCGAGGGCGAGGAAGACGCCGTAGATCAGCCCGACCACCAGCAGGGTCAGGAACGGGTTCGGCACCCGGGCCAGGACGGCCACCACGATCCAGACGATCAGGGGAACGAACACGAACAGGGCGTTGACGAGCGTTCCCTCCTGGATGATGTCGAGGTCGTGCAGGATCACGCGGGGCGCCGCGAGCAGGGCCAGCACGATCATGACGATCCATGACAGGCCGAGAGCGGAGCGTTTCTGTTCGGTCATGTTGATGATCCTAGGGAGACGGCCGCTCCGCCACATCCGCGTTCGGTATCGACCGTGTACGCCCGTGGTCGAACCCCGAGGTCGCGCTCCGTCGTTATCCGGTTGAACCCGGCCCGCGGGGTGCGCACAATGGCCGGGCGACCACGAGAGGACGGGGACCCGTGCGCGACTTCGACGACCTGGTGGAGGAGGCCGCGCGGCGGCCGGTCTCCGGGTGGGACTTCCGGTTCCTGGACAACAGGCTGGCCGAGGACCCGCTGCCCTGGTCCTACGAGGAGCGCGCCGCGCAACTCGTGCGCGCCGCGCGGGCGCCCGTCCTGGACCTGGGCACCGGGGGCGGCGAGTTCCTCTCCTCCCTGGCCCCGCTGCCGCCCGGTTCCCGGGCCACCGAGGGCTGGCCGCCGAACGTGCCCGTCGCGCGCCGTAGGCTCGCGGCCCTGGCGGTGGACGTGGTCGAGCCGGGCCCCGACGGGAGCCTGCCCCTGCCCTCCGGAGCGTTCGGCGCGGTGCTCGACCGCCACGAGGCCTACGAGGCCGCCGAGGTCGGGCGGGTCCTGGCGCCCGGCGGGGTCTTCCTCACCCAGCAGGTCGGCAGTGACGACGGGCGCGAACTCAGCGCCCTCCTGGAGGGGCCGCCGCCGGACCGGGACGCGGACTGGAACCTCGACGCGGCGGTCGCGGGCCTGGAGGGGGCGGGACTGGCCGTCACCCGCGCCCGTCAGGCCCGGACCTCGCGCCGCTTCCACGACGTCGGCGCGCTCGTGTCCTACCTGCGCATGGTCCCGTGGCAGGTGCCGGGCTTCGACGCGCGCACTCACCGCGGGCCGCTGCTGCGGCTCCACCGGGACATGGCGCGGGGGACGCCGCTCACGTGCACGGTCCACCGCTTCCTCGTCGAGGCGGCCGGGCGCTGACCGCGCCGCGGACCGGCGCTCACTCGCCCAGGGTGATCGCCTCGGCCTCGGCCCGCGCGGACTCGGGGCCGTTGTCGGCCCTGCGCAGCGCCTTGCGGCCCACGAGCACGATCCCCGCGGCCAGCGCCACCGACCCCGCCGCCGCGTACATCGGCGCGCCGGGGGACAGGGCCGCGGCGAGCGCGGAGGCGGCCGGGGGAGCGGCGGCGCCGCCGAGGAAGCGCACCGCCGAGTAGGACGAGGACGCCACCGAGCGCGGCAGGTCGCTGGCCTCCATCACGCACTCGGTCAGCACCGTGTTGAGCACGCCCAGCAGGAGGCCGCCCAGCACGATGCTGGTGATCAGCCCCGCCGTGGAGGAGATGAGCGCGCCCGCGGCGACCAGGTCCGCGGCCAGCAGGAGCAGCGTGGTCCACAGCACCCGCGTGCGCGGCCACCGGCGGGTGAGCACCGGGGCCGCGAAGACCGAGGTCACGGCGACCGCCAGGCCCCAGCCGAAGAAGGTGAACCCCAGGCCCATCTCGTTCAGCCCCAGTGGGAAGGGCGTGTAGGCCAGCAGGGCGAAGAAGCCGATGTTGTAGAACAGCGCGGTCAGCGCCAGCACCAGGATGCCCGGCACGCGCAGCGCCGCGAACGGGGCCGACAGCGGCACCGGCGCGGTCCGCTCCGTGGCGTCGCTCCTGAGCAGGACGGCGATCGCGACGAACCCGACCGCCATCAGCGCGGCGGTACCGAAGAAGGGGCCGCGCCAGCTCACGCTGCCGAGCAGTCCGCCCAGGAGCGGCCCCGTGGCGATGCCCAGGCCCAGCGCCGCCTCGTAGAGCACGATCGCGGAGGATGCGCCGCCGCTGGCCGCGCCGACGATGGTGGCCAGGGCGGTGGAGATGAAGAACGCGTTGCCCAGCCCCCACCCGGCCCGGAAGCCGATGACGGACTCGACGCTGCCGCTGGCCCCGGCCGCCGCGGCGAAGGCCACGATCAGCGCCAGGCCGATCAGCAGGGTGCGCTTGGCGCCCAGGCGGCTCGACACCCAGCTGGTGACGAGCATGGCCAGGCCGGTGACCAGCAGGTAGCTGGTGAACAGCAGCGAGGTCTGGGTCTGCGTGGCCTCCAGGCTGCGGGAGATCGCGGGCAGGATCGGGTCGACCAGGCCGATGCCCATGAAGGCGATCACGCAGGCGAACGCCACGGCCCACACGGCGCGCGGCTGCCGGAGGATGGACCCCTCCGGCGCGTGTCCCTGGTCCGCGCCTCCGGGCGGCGCTGTACGCGGGGTGTCGGTCTCCGCCACCATGTTCTGTTGCTCCCTGTCGTCGCCGATGGTGGGAGGACGGCGGCCGGTACGGTCGGGGCCCTCATTCACATAGGTAACCTATGTTAATCTCCGCGCATTCCCGCCCGGCGCACGGCGGCCGCGGGTGGAAGGAGATCCGGATCACCGGAACCGCGGAGGGCTCGCGGGTGGTGCGCGACGGGAGCGGCGGGCGTGCGGAACCGGCGGTGTGACCGGGCTCCGGCGTCGGAACCGGCCGCTCAGGCCCCGCCGCGGCGCAGCCGCTCGTCCAGCAGCCGCACCGAGTCCGACAGCAGCGCCCGCTCGCGCGCGGACAGGTCGGAGAACAGCGGCTCCAGCGCGTCGCCGATCCGGGACCGCCAGTCCTCCAGCGCCGCCGCTCCGGCCAGGGTCAGCTCGTGCAGCTGGGCCCGCCGGTCGTCGGGGTCGGGATGGCGCGCCACGTACCCGGAGGAGAGCAGCGACTCCACGATCACCGTCATGGTCGGCTGTCTGACCCGGCAGTGCTCGGCCAGGACGCCCAGCCGCAGCGGCCCCTTCTCCTGGAGCACGCTCAGCGCGCGCCACGTCGCCGGGGACGTGCGCTCGCCGGTCTCGTGCGCGGCGTAGCGCCCGATCCGCTGGCTGATGTTGAGGAGGCGGACCAGGAGGTGGGCGACCTCGGGGCCCCGGTCGTCTCCGGCGTCCTCGTCGTCGTGGTGCACGCCGCCAGGCTAGGGCATCTTCGGCGGACGTGCCCCGCCGTGGGGCGGGCGGTGTCCGCGCGCCGCGCACGGCGGCGTGTCCGCATCCCCGGACACGCCGCCCCCCTTCCCTGAGCTCACAGGCCGTGGCGGCGCTCGCCCGCCACCAGTTCGCCCACACGCGCCTCGGACTCGGCCGAGAAGGCGTCCCGGCGGGCGGCGACCGCCCGGCGGGTGTCCTCGTTGACCAGGTCGGCGTTGATCTGGGCCCCGGCGGCCGCGCCCGACGCCGCCGAGGCGCCGACCTGGGCGGCCAGGTCGGTGACGTTGCCCGCGGCCCACACCCCCGGCACGTCGGTGCGGCCGCTCTCGTCGGTGGGGACGTACTCACCGACCCCCATCGGGTGCTCCTGCGCCCGCAGGCCGAGCGCCTCCAGGAAGGAGGCGCGCGCCACCATCAGCGTTCCGACGACCACCACCTCCCGGCCGACCACCGTGCCGTCCGCCAGCCGCAGCCCCGTGATCCGGCCGTCGGCGGTCTCCAGGGAGGCCACCGCGCCCTCCATTACGCGGATGCCGCGGGCGGCCAGCTTCTCCGCGTCCTCCTCTCCCGGCGAGGGCATGGTGTGGGTGAACAGCGTGACGTCCTCGCTCCACTGGCGGAACAGCAGCGCCTGGTGCACCGCCATCGGCCCGCTGGCCAGCACGCCGATGGCCCGGTCGCGCACCTCCCAGCCGTGGCAGTACGGGCAGTGCACCACGCCCTCGCCCCACTGCTCCCGCACGCCAGCCACGTCCGGCAGTTCGTCCACCAGGCCGGTGGTCACCAGGATGCGACGCGCGCGCACGCCGCGGCCGTCGGCCAGCTCCACCCGGAACCCGCCGCCGTCGCGGGTCACGGCGACGACCTCCCCGGTCACCACGTGGCCTCCGTAGCCGCGCACCTCCGCCCGTCCCCGCTCCAGCAGTTCGGCCGGGGACATGCCCTCCCGGGCCAGCAGCCCGTGCACGCCCGACGCGGGCGCGTTGCGCGGGGCGCCCGCGTCGAGCACCGCCACCGAGCGCCGCGCCCGGGCCAGCATGAGGGCCCCGTTCAGACCGGCGGCGCCACCGCCGACCACCACCGCGTCGTAACCGCTCTCCAACTGATCGTTCACCGCGATCACCTCCATGCCCCCACCATGCGGCCCCTCGCCGGTTCACGCAATCTTTGTTGCCGATATGGCAAAATGGCGGCATGGAAGACGACCTCGACCACGCGCTCGACGCGGTCGGACCCCGGCTGCGCGCGCTGCGCAAGCAGAAGGAGACCACGCTGTCCGACCTGTCGGCGGTGACCGGCATCTCGGTGAGTACCCTGTCCCGGCTGGAGTCCGGTTCCCGCCGCCCCACCCTCGAACTGCTGTTTCCGCTGGCCAGGGCGTACGGCGTCACCCTCGACGAACTCGTGGACGCGCCGCCCACCGGTGATCCGCGCATCCACCTGCGGCCGGTCACCCGCCACGGCATGACCATGCTGCCCCTGACCCGGCGCCCCGGCGGCATCCAGGCGTACAAGCTGGTGATCCCGGCCCGCGACCGTCCGAGCGAACCCGACCCGCAGACCCACGAGGGCTACGAGTGGCTCTACGTCCTCAACGGGCGGCTGCGGGTCGTCCTGGGCGAGCACGACCTGGTGCTCGCCCCGGGTGAGGCGGCCGAGTTCGACACCCGCGTGCCGCACTGGTTCGGCTCCGCCGACACCGGGGCGGTCGAGTTCCTCAGCCTGTTCGGCAGACAGGGTGAGCGCGCGCATCTGCGCGCCCGCCCCAGGGAGGAGGGTGCGTCCGAGAGCGCCGACTCGTGACCGGAAGGGTGCGTCGGGCCGCGCACCAGGAATGATCCTGCTCCCAGAGGCACGGTGGACCGCCGACAGCGCCTCTGCGGCGAGAGCACCGCTGCGGAAATCCCGTGCGCCACACCGGCAACGCTTTCGACCAGGGCGTCAGTGCCTGAGGGCCGCAAGGGCGCCCGGGGCCCATCCCCACGCGGGGAGACTCGCCCGGGCGCGGGGGAGGGCCCGAGTCGCCCCCGCCGTCCTCGATCGGGTCCCATCCCTGGGGCGCGGGGACTCAGGAGCCGCGGACGGCGCCCTCGGCGGGAGTGCGGCCGGAGGCGCGCACGGTCCGGCACGCGGCGACGACCTCCTCGACGCCGATCGCGTCCAGACCCGGGTCCAAGGCGGCGGAGTGCGGGTCGCCCGGGCGGCCCGCCCACAGGCACGCGTGGATCCCCCGGTCCACCCGCGGCCCCCACAGCTCCGGGGAGACCGGCCCGAACAGGCGCACCGACGGCGTGCCGTAGGCGGTGGCCAGGTGACCGATCCCGGTGTCCCCGCACACCACCAGCCGCGCCTCGCCGACCAGCCGGGCCAGCAGGTCCAGGGACGTGCGCCCGGCCAGCACCGCACGGCCGCCGAGCCCTGCGGACTCGGCCACCCGCTCGGCCAGCGCGGTCTCGTTCTGCGAGCCGGTCACCAGCACCCGCAGCCCCGAGGCCGTCAGATCCTCGGCCACACGCGCGAAACGCTGCGCGGGCCAGCGGCGCGACCCGGAGGCGGCCCCCGGGTGCACGATCGCGGTGTCCCCCTCGACCACCGGACCCTCCCCCTCCGGCGGGTTCGGCCACCGCAGGTCGTCCGGATCGGCCGCCACACCGTGCGAGAGCAGCAGACGGCACCAGATCTCGGCGTCGTGGACCCCCTCGGGCCACTCCGGGCCCGGCCACTGCGGAGCGGACGGGTGGCCGTGGGTCCACAGACGCCCCGGCGTCAGGGCGGCCAGGGCCGCCGTACTCTGCGGCCCCCGGCCGTGCAGGTTGACCGCCAGGTCCGGGGCGCCGGTGTCGGGCGCGCACAGCGGCTCGGTCGGCAGGACCTCCCAGTCCAGCCCGGCCAGCGCGACCAGGTGCCGGTACCAGGCGGGGCCCGCCAGGGTCCGGCGCCAGGACGGCATCGCCCGCTCCAGCGCGCGCAGCGCGGGAACGGCCGTGGCGAAGTCGCCCAGCCCCAGCGCCCGCAGCGCCAGCAGGGACGGTCGTCCGTTCCCGTCCGGGCCCCCGTGGCCGGACGGGAACGGCGGCGTCTCTCCCACCGGTGCCTCAGCGGTTGGGGTCGGCGGCGCTGACGTCGGCCAGCGCCGAGTCCTCGTCCACGGCCCGCGCCAGGTCGCCCATGGACACCACGCCCACGACGCGGTCGCCGTCCACGACGGGAAGGCGGCGCACCGCGCTGGTGCGCATGACGTGCACCGCGTCGGCGATCCCGCTCTGCGGCGGCACGGTGGCCACCTCCGCGCTGCACACGTCGCTGACGCTGTGCTGACCGGGGTCGGCGCCCTCGGCCACGCAGCGCACCACGATGTCCCGGTCGGTCAGGATGCCCATGATCCGCTTGTCCCGGGTCACGACGACGTCGCCCACGTCGGCGTCGCGCATGATCTCCGCGGCCTCACGCAGGGTCGTGTCCGGCGAGACCGTGCGGACCGGGCTGCTCATCACCTGGTCGATGGTTCGCACCACCATGGTCCTGCTCCTTTCGTGCCGGTCGTGCCTCTCCAGCTCTCACCCGTCCCATAGCCCGCATCCGTGGGGGCAAACATGACGGCTTCCCCGGCGCCGCCGGGCGGACCGAGGGTGCACGGGCGCCGGACCCGGAGTAGTCCCCACGCGCGCGTCGGGGCTGGTGAGCGGGTTCCGGATCGCCTGTGGCCGATGTTTAGCCAACGCTGCTCCTGGTAGTCGAGTGGGTGCGCTCGGCGTCTGAGTTCCAGACCCAGCCTGAGGAGGGAGCGGTTACATGCGTGTTCTCGGTGTCAACGCCGTCTTCCACGACCCGGCAGCGGCGATCGTCGTCGACGGCCGTACGGTCGCGGCGGCGGAGGAGGAGCGGTTCTCGCGGCGCAAGCACGGCAAGGCCGCGGTGCCCTTCTCCACGTGGGAGCTGCCGGAGCAGGCGATGCGCTGGTGCCTGGAGCGCGCGGGGCTGCGCCCCGCCGACCTGGACGCGGTCACCTACTCCTACGACCCCGCCCTGGCCGACCCCGAGGGGCCCGGACAGGACCGCGGCTGGGAACGCCTGCGCCTGTTCTACGTCGAGCGCGTGCCGCACTTCCTGTCCACCGCGCTGCCGGGCCTGGACCCGGCCAAGATCAGCTACGTCCCCCATCACGTGGCGCACGCGGCCTCCGCGGGGCTCGCCGCCCCGCCCGAGGCCGGGGGCGGCGACTGCGCGGTCTTCGTGGCCGACGGCCGCGGCGAGAGCACCTCGCACCTGGCGGGCGTCTACACCGGCGGGAAGCTGGAGGTGCTGGCCCGCCAACCGCTGCCCGAGTCCCTGGGACTGGTCTACGAGGAGCTCACCGAGCACGTGGGCTTCCACCGCTCCAGCGACGAGTACAAGGTGATGGCCCTGGCCTCCTACGGCGAGCCCACCATGCTCGACGCGGTGCGCAAGTGCGTGCGCTACGAGGGCGACGGCCTGGTCCGCGCCTCGGGCCTGGACTGGAACTCCCTCACCGACCCGTGCGAGCCGGGGCGGGAGCCCTCCAAGGAGCACGCGAACCTGGCCGCCAGCGTGCAGGCCGCCATGGAGGAGACCCTCCTGGCCGTCGTCGGCTGGCTGCACGAGCGGACCGGCCGACCGTGCCTGACGATGGCGGGCGGGGTCGCGCTCAACTGCGTCGCCAACAGCCGTATCGCCCGCGAGGGGCCCTTCGAGAGCGTCTGGGTGCAGCCCGCCTCCGGCGACGCGGGCACCGCGCTGGGCGGCGCCCTGCACGTGGCCTCGCTCGCGGAGGACGCGGTGGCGCCCATGCCCGGGGCCGACCTGGGCCGCTCCTGGGACGAGGACGAGCTGTACGCGATCCTGCGCGAGGCCGACGTCGCGTTCGAGCGCCCCGACGACCTGGCCGACACCGTGGCCGAGGCCCTGGAGCGGGACGCGCTGGTGGCCTGGTTCCAGGGCGCCTCGGAGTACGGGCCCCGCGCGCTGGGGCACCGGTCCCTGCTCGCCAACCCGTCCAACCCCGACAACCTCGAACGGCTCAACCGGGTGAAGGGGCGCGAGCAGTTCCGCCCCGTCGCGCCGATGGTGGCCGAGCGCAGGGCCCCGGAGATCTTCTCCGGCGGGCCCCTGCCCAGCCCCTACATGCTCTTCGTCCACGAGGTGCACCCCGACTGGCGCGAGCGCCTGCCCGCCGTGGTGCACGTGGACGGCACCGCCCGCGTCCAGACCGTGGCCGAGCGGGACGACCCGCTCACCGCGCGCCTGCTGGACCGCTTCGAACAGCGCAGCGGCCTGCCGGTCCTGGTCAACACCAGCCTCAACACCGCCGGGCGGCCCATGGTCGACTCCCCGCGCGACGCCCTGGAGTGCTTCGGGTCCGCGCCCGTGGACCTGCTGGCCATCGGCCCGTTCGTGGTGCGCCGCCGCGCGGGCGAGGAGGCGCACCGGTGAGCGCTCCCCGCTACTCCGTGGTCGTGCCCACCGTGGGGCGCGACACCCTGCCCCGCGCCCTGGGGCCGCTTCTGGACGCGCCGCCCCGGGAGGCGCCCGAGGAGGTCGTCGTCGTCGACGACCGGCCGCTCACCGACACCGCGCCGCTGCCCGGGGCCGACCACGCCCGGGTGCGCGTCCTGCGCACCGGGGGAGGCGGCCCCGCCGCCGCCCGCCAGGCCGGATGGCACGCCTGCGCCTCCGAGTGGATCGCCTTCCTGGACGACGACGTGGCCCCGCCCGAGGACTGGCCGCGGCGCCTGTGTGCCGACCTGGCCGACCTGCCCGCCGAGGTGGGCGCCAGCCAGGGCCGCATCACCGTGCCCCGCCCGCGCGGGCACCGGCCCACGGACGCCGAACGGGCCACCCTGGCCCTGGAGGGTGCCCGCTGGATCACCGCCGACATGGCCTACCGCAGGAGCGCCCTGGAGGAGGTCGGCGGCTTCGACGTCCGCTTCCCGCGCGCCTACCGCGAGGACACCGACCTGGCCCTGCGGGTCGTGGACGCCGGGTTCGTCCTCGTGCCCGGCGAGCGCGAGTGCGTGCACCCGCTGCGCGGCGGCGGACGCTGGGCAAGCCTGGCCGCCCAGCGCGGCAACGCCGACAACGCGCTGATGGACCGCCTGCACGGGCGCGGCTGGCGCAACCGGGTCGGTGAGGGCCCCGGCGGGCTGCGCGGGCACGCGCTGACCGCGGCCGCCCTGCTGGGCGCCGCCGGAGCGGCCCTGACCGGGCACCGCGCCGCGGCCGCCGCGTGCACCGCGCTGTGGGCCGCGCGCACCGCCGCGTTCGCCCGGCGCCGGATCTCCGGCGGACCCGGCACCCGCGACGAGGTCACCGACATGCTGGTGACCAGCGCGCTCATCCCGCCCCTGGCCTGCTGGCAGCGGCTGCGCGGCGAGATCCGCCACGCCGGGGCGCGCCCCGCCCCGGGAGTGGCGGCCGTGCTGTTCGACAGGGACGGCACCCTGGTCGAGGACGTCCCCTACAACGGCGATCCCGACAAGGTGCGGCCCACGCCCTCGGCCGAACGGGCGCTCGCCCTGGTCCGCCGGGCCGGACTCGCCGTCGGGGTGGTCAGCAACCAGTCGGGCATCGCCCGCGGGCTGATCACCCGAGACCAGGTGGACGCGGTCAACCGGCGCGTGGAGGAACTGCTGGGCCCCTTCGACGTGTGGCGCGTGTGCCCGCACGGCGAGGAGGACGGCTGCGGGTGCCGCAAGCCCGCGCCCGGCATGGTCAGCTCCGCCGCAGCCGAACTGGGATTGCCGGCCTCGCGCTGCGCGCTGGTCGGCGACATCGGCGCCGACGTGGACGCCGCGCGTGCCGCGGGCGCGCGCGGGGTGCTCGTGCCCACCGCCGCCACCCTGGACGCCGAGTGCCGGTCCGCGCCCGAGACCGCGCCCGACCTGGAGGCCGCCGTCCTGCGCCTGCTCGGAAGGGGCGCTTCGTGAGCGGGGGCACCGTGATCGTGGCGCGCCTGGACAGCATGGGGGACGTCCTGCTGTCCGGACCGGCCGTGCGCGCCGTCGCCCACGGAGCCGACCGGGTCGTCTACCTCGCCGGCCCCCGGGGCGCCGAGACCGCCGCGACGCTGCCGGGCGTGGACCGCGTCCTGACCTGGTGCGCGCCCTGGATCGCCGCCGACCCGCCGCCGGTGGACGCCGCCGACGTCACCCGCCTCGTGCAGCGCCTGTCCGGCCTCGGCGCGGACGCCGCCGTGATCCTGACCTCCTTCCACCAGTCGCCGCTGCCGCTGGCCCTGCTCCTGCGCATGGCCGGGGTGCCCCGCGTCTCGGCCGTCAGCGAGGACTACCCGGGCAGCCTGCTCGACGTGCGCCACCACGTGGCCCACGGGATCCCCGAGGCCGAGCGGATGCTGTCCCTGGCCCGCGCCGCCGGATATCCGCGGTCCCCCGGGGACGACGGGCGCCTGGCCGTGCGCCGACCGCTGCCCGACACCCGGGAGCTGACCGGGCCGGACGGGTATGCGGTGGTCCACGTCGGCGCGGACGCGCCCTCCCGGGAGCTGCCGCCCGCCCTGGCCGCCAAGACCGTCGCCGCGCTGGCCGAGCGGGGACACCGGGTCCTGGTCACCGGCACCGCGGGGGAGGCCGGGGCGGCCCGCGAGGTCGCCGCGCACGGCGCAGCGGACCTGGCCGGGCGCACCACCGTCACCGAACTGGCCGACGTGCTCGACCGCGCCGCCGTCCTGGTCTCGGGCAACACCGGCCCCGCCCACCTGGCCGCCGCCGTCGGCACGCCCGTGGTCTCGCTCTTCTCCCCGGTCGTGCCCGCCTCCGCGTGGGCGCCCCACGGCACCGCGGTCCGCGTTCTGGGGGACCAGTCCGCGGCCTGCGCCGACACCCGAGCCCGGGTCTGCCCCGTACCCGGGCACCCCTGCCTGAACTCCGTCTCCTCCGACGACGTCCTGACCGCCGTCGACGAACTCCTGGGGGCACGATGACCATCCACCACCCGACACCCACCATCCCGGCGCCCGCCCCCCAGGGCATGGCGCAGGGCCGGGCCAGGACGCCCGCGCGCGTGCTGCGGATCCTGCTCTGGCACGTGCACGGCTCGTGGACGACCGCGTTCGTCCACGGCGGGCACACCTGCCTGCTGCCGGTGACCCCGGACCGGGGACCGGACGGGCGGGGCCGCGCCCGCACCTGGGACTGGCCCGCCAACGCCGAGGAGCTGTCCCCGCGGGCGGTGCGCGACAGCGAGCCCGACCTGGTGGTCCTCCAGCGACCGCACGAGATCGCCCTGGCCGAGGAACTCCTGGGCCGCGTGCCGGGCCGGGACGTGCCCGCCGTCTACGTCGAGCACAACACCCCGCGCCAGGACGTGCCGGTCACGCGGCACCCCGTCGCCGACCGCGACGACATCCCCGTCGTCCACGTCACCCACTTCAACGACCTGTTCTGGGACTGCGGGCGCGCGCCCACCCGCGTGGTCGAGCACGGCGTGCCCGACCCCGGGTACCGCTACACCGGCGAGGTCGCCCGCACGGGCGTGGTGCTCAACGAGCCCCTGCGCCGCTGGCGCTTCACCGGCACCGACCTGCTGCCCGCGCTCGCCGAGCGCGTGCCCCTGGACCTGTTCGGCATGGGCGTGGCCGGGGTACCCGACCACCTCGGGCTGGCGCCCCCGCGGCTGCGCGCCCACGAGGACCTGCCCCAGGGGAGCATGCACGACGAGCTCACCCGCCGCCGCGCCTACGCCCATCCCCTGCGGTGGACCTCGCTCGGCCTGTCCCTCATCGAGGCGATGATGCTCGGCCTGCCCGTCGCGGCACTGGGTACCACCGAGGCCTACGAGGCCGTACCGCCCGAGGCGGGCACCGTCTCGACCGACCCCCGAGTACTCGCGGAGGCGCTGCGCGCGTTCCATGAGGATCGCGACCTCGCCCTTCGCACCGGCAAGGCCGCCCGGGCGGCGGCACTGCGCCGCTACGGGCTCACCAGGTTCCTCGACGACTGGGACCGGGTCCTACAGGAGGTGACGTCATGAGGATCGCCATGGTCTCCGAACACGCCAGCCCGCTGGCGGCGATCACCGGAGAGGACGCGGGCGGCCAGAACGTCCACGTGGCCGAGCTGGCCGCGGCGCTCGCCGCGCGCGGACACGAGGTCGTGGTCTACACGCGCCGCACCGACGCCGAGCGACCCGACACCGTCTCCCTGGGCCCGGGCGTGCGCGTGGAGCACGTGCGCGCCGGACCGGCGGCCCCGATCAGCAAGGACGAGCTGCCCCGGTACATGCCCGAGTTCGCGCAGCGGCTGCGGGCCGCCTGGCGCGTCCAACGGCCCGACGTCGTCCACGCCCACTTCTGGATGAGCGGTTTCGCCTCCCTGCGGGCGGCCAACGCCCTGGACGTGCCCGTGTTGCAGACCTTCCACGCCCTGGGCACCGTCAAGCGACGCCACCAGGGCACGGACGACACCAGCCCCGCCGAGCGCGTCCCGACCGAGCGCGCCGTGGCCGGCCAGTGCGACATGGTCGTGGCCACCTCCACCGAGGAGCGGCGCGAACTCGCCGAGTGGGGGATCGCGCCCGCGCGCGTGGCGGTGGTGCCCTGCGGCGTGGACACCTCCCGCTTCACCGAGAAGGGCCCCGCCGCCGAGCGCGGCGACCGCCCGCGCCTGCTCAGCCTGGGCCGCCTGGTCAGGCGCAAGGGCGTGGACACGGTGATCCGCGCGCTGGCCGAGGTGCCCGAGGCCGAACTGGTCATCGCCGGGGGAGCCGACCGCGAACGCCTGTGGACCCAGCCCGAGGCGGTGCGGCTGCGCATGGTCGCCGAGCGCGCGGGCGTCGACGACCGGGTCCGCTTCCTGGGCTGCGTGGACCGCGCCGAGGTCCCCGCCCTGCTCAGATCGGCCGACGTGGCCGTCAACGTGCCCTGGTACGAGCCGTTCGGGATCTCCACCGTCGAGGCGATGGCCTGCGGCGTCCCCGTGGTCGCCTCCCGCGTGGGCGGCCACGTCGACACCGTCGTGCACGGGGAGACCGGCCTGCTCGTCCCGGCCAGGTCGCCCAAGCGGCTGGGCCGCGCCGTGCGCTGGCTGCTCTCGGACGAGGCGACCAGGACCTCCTTCGCCGACGCCGCGGCCGAGCGGGCGCGCGAGCGCTACTCGTGGGCGGAGGTGGCCCGGCGCACCGAGGAGTGCTACCTGCACGTGACCGCGACCGGCACGGCCGTCCCGGCGCCCCGCGCGGGACGCAACACGCCGGTCGCCACCACCACCGGGGGAGGCGAGGAGTGATGCACACCCACCTGAGACAGCTCAGCTCCGCGCTGGACGGCACGGACGCGGCCCTCGTCGAGGAGTGGGGACGCCGCGCCGCGCGCGCCCTGAGCGGGGGGCAGCGCCTGTTCGCCTGCGGCAACGGCGGCAGCGCGGCCGAGGCCCAGCACCTGACGGCCGAACTGACCGGACGCTTCGAGGACGAGCGCGAGCCCCTGTCGGCCATCGCGCTGCACGCGGAGACCTCCAGCGTCACCGCCATCGCCAACGACTACGGCTACCACCAGGTCTACGCGCGACAGCTGCGCGCCCACGCCCGCCCGGGCGACCTGCTGGTGTGCATGTCCACCAGCGGCAACAGCGAGAACGTCGTCGCCGCGGCCAAGACCGCGCAGGAGCTCGGCGTCACCTGCTGGTCCCTGACCGGACCCGGCCCCAGCACCCTGGAGTCGCTCAGCGAGGAGACGGTCGCCGTCCCCGCGCCCAGCACCTCCACCGTGCAGGAGGTCCACCTGGCGCTGGTCCACGTGTTCTGCGCCGCGGTGGACGCCGAGATCGCCGCCCGCGCGCACGGGGTCTTCGTCCCCGAGAGGAGGGCGGCCACATGAGCGCGGGAACCGTGGTGGTGGTCGGCGACGCCCTGCTCGACGTGGACCTGCGGGGCGTGTCCCGGCGCGACTGCCCCGACGCGCCCGCGCCCGTGCTGGAGGAGCCCGAGTCCTGGTACCGGCCCGGCGGTGCTGCCCTGGCCGCCCGCCGCGCCCGGCAGGACGGCCACGACGTGGTCCTGGTGACCGCGGTGGGCCGCGACGCGGCCGCCGACGACCTGGCCGCGCTCGTGGGGGAGGGCGTCCGGCTGGTGGGACTGCCCCTGATGGAGCACACGCCCACCAAGACCCGGGTCCAGGCCAACGGCCGCACCGTGGCCCGCCTGGACCAGGGGTGCGAGGGCGTGGAACTCGACGCCTCCGCCGAGGAGGTCGCCGAGGCCCTGGCCGGGGCGGCGGCCGTGCTCGTGGCCGACTACGGGCACGGGCTCACCCGACAGCGCGCCGTGCGCCGGGCCCTGGCGGCCTGCGCGGAGCGCGTCCCGCTCGTGTGGGACCCGCACCCGCGCGGCGCCGACCCCGTACCCGGAACCCGCCTGGCCACGCCCAACGCCGCCGAGGCCGGGGTCGCCGGGGGCACCGACGAGCGGGCCCTGCGCCGGGCCGGTGAGCTGGCCGGGGCGTGGGGGGTGCACTCGGTGGCCGTCACCCTCGGCGCGCGCGGCGCCGCCTGGTCCGGAACGGGGAGCGAACGCGCACTCCTGCCGGGCGCGCCCGTCGACTCACCGACGGACACCTGCGGCGCCGGGGACGCCTTCGCCGCCGCGTGCGCCACGGCGCTCGCCGACGGCGATGACGTACGCGACGCCGTCCGCCGCGGGGTCGCCTCCGCCTCGGCCTTCGTCGCCGGGGGCGGGGCCTCGGCCTACGCCGCCCCGCGCCCCGCCGCCGGGGAGGCGCGCGCCGCCGCGGTGCCCGGACCCCGTGCGGGGGAGGGCCGCGCGACGGAGCGGGTCGTGGCGACCGGGGGCTGCTTCGACGTCCTGCACGCGGGCCACGTCGACCTGCTGCGCCGCGCCCGCGCCCTGGGCGACCGCCTCGTGGTCCTGCTCAACAGCGACGCCTCCGTGCGCGCGCTCAAGGGCAGCGGCCGTCCGGTGGTCGCCGAACACGACCGCGCCCGCGTGCTGAGCGCGCTCGACTGCGTGGACGAGGTGGTCCTCTTCGGTGAGGACACGCCCGTGCGCGCCCTGGAGGAGCTGCGGCCCGACGTGTGGGTCAAGGGCGGCGACTACGACGTGGAGGACCTGCCCGAGACGCCCGTCGTGCGGCGGGCCGGGGGAGAGGTGGTCACCGTGCCCCTCGTGCCCGGCCACTCCACGACCGGGCTGATCACCCGCATACGCGGCCGGGGCCGCGACGGGGTACCCGCCCGCTGAGGACCCCCGAGACCGGACGCCCCTGCCCCGGCGCCCGGGAACGAGAGACGAACGACGACGGAGAACGAGGGAGACAGATGCGCCCACTCGGAAACACGCTGATCACCGGAGGATCCTCGGGCCTGGGAGCGGCCACCGCGCAGGCCGTGGCCGACGGGGGCGGCCACCCGATCATCCTGGACCGGCAGCACCCCGGCAACGACTTCTCCTTCCACCAGGTGGACCTGGCCGACCGCGAGGCGGTCGAGCGCGCCGTGCAGCAGGTCAGCGTCCAGCACGGACGCATCGACGCCCTGGTCAACGCGGGCGGGACCGACGCCTGCGGCACGCTCACCGACGTGTCCGCCGAGGACTGGGAGCGGGTCGTCCAGGTCAACCTCATCGGCACCGCCGCCGTGACCCGCGCCGCCCTGCCGCACCTGCGCGCCTCCCGGGGCACGGTGGTCAACTGCGCCTCCACGCTCGGCCTGCGCGCGCTCAGCGACGCCACCGCCTACTGCGCCTCCAAGTTCGGGGTCGTGGGCTTCACCCGGGCGCTGGCCGCCGAGCTCGCCGGACAGGTCGGGGTGACGCTCCTGGTCCCCGGGGGTATGAGCACCGCCTTCTTCGACGACCGGCCCGACCAGTACAAGCCGGGCCCGGACGCCAAGCTCAACGCGCCCGAGGACGTGGCCCGCGCGGTGGTGTTCGCGCTGAGCCAGCCGCCCGGCTGCGAGGTGCGCGAGATGGTGATCTGCCCCTCGCAGGAGACGTCCTGGCCCTGATCGGCCGGAGAACAGCACCCAGGTAAGCGGTGAGACCATCCGAGGAGGTGGGCGACGATGCGCGAGTACGCGTCGAGAGGAAGGGCCCTGGTCACCGGTGGCGCCGGGTTTCTCGGCTCCCATCTGTGCGAGCGGCTGCTGGAGAGGGGCACACGCGTGGTGTGCCTGGACAACTTCGCCACCGGCCGGGCGCAGAACGTGGCGCACCTGGCCGGGCACCCCTGGTTCGAGCTGATGGAGGCCGACCTCACCGAACCGTTCACGCTGGAGGAACCCGTGGACACGGTGTTCCACCTGGCCTCGGCCGCCTCCCCGCCGGACTACCTGCGCCTGCCGGTGGAGACGCTGGAGGTGGGCAGCCTGGGCACCAGCAACGCGCTGGAGTGCGCCGAGCGGTACGGCGCCCGCCTGGTCCTGGCCTCCACCAGCGAGGTGTACGGCGACCCGCTGGAGTACCCGCAGCGCGAGACCTACTGGGGCAACGTCAACCCGGTCGGCCCGCGCAGCGTCTACGACGAGGCCAAGCGCTACGCCGAGTCGCTGACCATGGCCCACCACCGCGCCCGCGGGGCCGACGTGGGCATCGCCCGCATCTTCAACTGCTACGGGCCGCGCATGCGCGCCGACGACGGCCGCATGGTGCCCACCTTCGTCAACCAGGCGCTGGAGGGCAGGCCGCTGACGGTGGCGGGCGACGGCCACCAGACGCGGTCGCTGTGCTACGTGGACGACACCGTGCGGGGTCTGATCGCCCTGGCCGACAGCGAGGCGACGGGGCCGGTCAACATCGGCAGCGACGAGGAGCTGTCCGTGCTGAACCTGGCCCGCGTCGTCCTCGGCGTCACCGGGACGCGGTCGGAGATCACCTTCGTCGAGCGCCCCGAGGACGACCCGCACTTCCGGCGCCCCGACATCCGCCTGGCCGACGAGGTCCTGGGCTGGAGGCCGCGCATCCGCCTGGACGAGGGGCTGCGCCGCACCGTCGCCTACTTCGTGGACCAGCGCGACCGCTACGAGGACCTGTCCGAGGGGGCCGCGCCCGCCAACTGACGGCCGGACCGGAAACGGTGCCGGTGTGACGCAAGGGGCCTGACCCGCGGTGATCTTGTACTTATAGCGAGTCTGGAGCGCCGAACCTCGCTATAAGTACAAGATCACGGTGAGGAGGCGGGTCAGACACGAGAAGGGGGAGAGGGACAGCGTGGGGAATCCGGAGCGCTCACGGGTCACCGTGGTGGTGGCCACCCGCGACCGGCGCGGAGAACTGCTGCGCACGCTGGGGCACCTGGAGCGGCTGGAGCCCCGGCCGCCCGTGGTGGTCGTGGACAACGCCTCCAGCGACGGCACCGCCGAGGCCGTGCGCGAGGGCTTCCCCGACGTCGAACTCGTGCGCCAGGACCGCAACACCGGCTGCGTCGCCCGCAACACCGGGGTGGCGCGCGCCCGGACGCCCTACGTCGCCTTCTGCGACGACGACTCGTGGTGGGCGCCGGGGTCGCTGGAGGCGGCGGCCGACGCCCTGGACGCCCACCCGCGCCTGGGGCTGGTCGCCGCGTCGGTGTTCGTCGGGGAGGAGGGGCGGCCGGACCCGGTCAACGGGGCGCTGGCCCACAGCCCGCTCCCGGACGGCGACGGCCTGCCCGGCCCGCGGATCCTCGGCTTCCTGGCCTGCGCCGCCGTGGTGCGGCGCGAGGCCTTCACGGAGGCGGGCGGCTTCAACCACCTGCTGTTCTTCGCCGGTGAGGAGGCCCTCCTGGCCCAGGACCTGGCGGCCTCGGGCTGGGAGCTGTGCCACCTGGAGCACGTGCGCGTGCACCACCACCCGTCCTCGGCGCGCCCGCCCGGCCTGTGGCGGCGCACGCTGGAGGAGCGCAACGCCCTCCTGACGGTCTGGCTGCGCCGCCGCCCGGGCCTGGCCCTGGCGCGCACGGCCCGGCTGGCGGGCCGCTCGCTGCGCGACCCCGTCTCGCGCGGCGCCCTGACCGGGGCGCTGCGGGTCCTGCCCGCGGTGCTGGCCCGGCGCCGCCCGGTGCCCGCGCACGTGGAACGCGACCTGTCCCTGCTGGAGGAGGCATGAGCCGGAGCGCCCGCGTCGGCGTCGTGGTCATCACCCGCGACCGCAGGGAGGAGCTGATGCGCACCCTGGACCGGCTGGGGGGGCCCCCNCCGTCGTCGTGGACAACGCCTCGGGCGACGGCACGGCCGCGGCCGTCGCCGAACGCCATCCGTGGGTGCGGCTCGTCCGGGCGGGGGCCAACCTGGGCTCGGTGGGCCGCAACGTCGGGGTGGAGGCCCTGGACACGCCCTACGTCGCCTTCTGCGACGACGACACCTGGTGGGAGCCCGGCTCCCTGGAGCGGGCCGCCGACCTGCTGGACGCCCACCCCGGCCTGGGGTCGGTCACGGCGCGGCTGATCGTCGAGCCCGCGGGGAACGAGGACCCCATCACCCCGGAGCTGCGCCACTCGCCGGTGCCCGGGCCGGACTGGCTGCCCGGCCCCGCCCTGCTCGGGGTGCTCGCCGGGGTCACCGTGTTCCGCGTCCGCGCCTTCTGGCAGACCGGGGGCTTCTCCCGGCGCCTGTGGATGGGCGGGGAGGAGGAGCTGCTGGCGCTGGACCTGGCCGCCGCCGGGTGGTGGATGTGCTGGGACGAGGACACGGTCGCCCACCACGCCGCGTCGCCGGTGCGCGACCCCACCCGGCGGCGGCGCCTGGGCATCCGCAACACCCTGTGGACCGCGTGGCTGCGGCGCCCGGTGGACGGGGCGTGGCGGCACACGTGGTCGGTGCTGCGGTCGGTTCCGCGCGACCTGCCGAGCGCGATGGCCGTCGCCGAGGCCCTCGGAGGGCTGCCCTGGGTGCTGAGGGAGCGCGCGCCGGTCCCGCCGCGGGTGGAGCGCGGTCTGCGCGCGCTGGAGGCGCCCCGCAGGGAGTCCCGGGCTCGGCGCTACGTGGGCTGAGCGGCGCGCAGCAGCCGCAGCTGGCCGAGCTCGGCCACGTTCTTCATCAGCTCGCCGTTGACCCAGGCGGCCGTGTGCTCGACCGCCAGTCCCGAGTCCGGCGGCCAGGGGAACGCGGCGGGGGCGTCCAGGTCCGGACCGGTGAGCCCCTCCAGCACCGCCAGCCACTGCGTCCGCAACCCGCGCAGCCAGTCGGCCGCCTCCTCCGGGCCCGGCCAGCGGACCTCCTCGCGCTCCCTCGGAACGCGTCCCCGGAGCTGGTCGAGGGCCGTCGACCACCACCAGCCGATGTGCCAGGTGACCCAGGCCGCGGTGGGCACGGGCACGGGGTCGGGTTCGGTGTCCGCCCAGTCCGGCACCCACCGGCCGTCCCCGTCCCGGCGCACCGTCCAGCACAGGGGACCGGGCTCCCAGAGCAGGTCGCCGGGCTCCAGGCGCTCCAGGTGGTACTCGAACAGGGACCAGGTGAAGTCGAACTGCCAGCGCAGCAGTGCGGAACGAGGGTCGGGCATGGGACCAGCCTGGCACAGGACCCCGCCCGCGCCGAAGCGGTTTTCCCGCGCGGGGACGGGCGCGGGGACGGGTGCCGGAGAACCGGGCGAAAAGGCGTTGCGGTTGACGTAGCGTCAACGCCTAACGTCGTTCCCCGGGCCGGAGGGACCGGCCCGACGAGGGGGAGACCGCGATGTCCTGGTCGATGGGCGAGGTGTGCCGCATGAGCGGCGTCACCTCCCGCGCCCTGCGGCACTACCACCGGATCGGCCTGCTGGAGCCGGAGCGGACCGGGCCCGGCGGGATCCGCCACTACGGGCACGGCCAGCTCCTGCGCCTCCAGCACGTCCTGGTGATGCGCGAGCTGGGCATGGGACTGTCCGACATCGCCCGTGCGCTGGACGAGCGCGGGGACCGGGCCGGGGCGCTGCGCGACCACCTGCGCGGCCTGCTGGCCGAGCGGGACCGCATCGACACCCTCGTCGCCACCGTGCGCCGCACCGCCGACGCACTGGAGGAGGCAGACGCCATGAAGGCCGTGCACCACCCCGAGGACCTGTTCGCCGGGTTCGACGCGTCCGTCTACAGCGAGCGCGCCCGCGTCGAGTGGCCGCACACGTGGGAGCGGGCGCGGCGGACCGCGGAGGGGATGACCGGGGACGACTGGGCGCGGTGCCGCGACGAGGCCGCGGACCAGCTGCGGCGCATGGCCGCCCACCTGGTCGCGGGGATCCCGCCCGACGACCCGGCGGTCCAGGCCGAGGTGCACGTCCACTACCTGGCGGTGAGCCGGATGTGGGCGTGGACGCCCGACGCGTGCGCGTTCGAGGACCTGGGCCGGAGCTACGCCGAGGAGGGGCCCTGGCGCGAGGTCCACGACGGCTTCGCCCCGGGACTCGCCGACTACCAGCACGAGGCCATGGCGTTCTACGCGCGCCAGCGGCTCGACCAGCAGAAGGAGGACGCGTGATCCCCGCGCACTGGCCCGCCCACCGCCGCGACGAGGACGGTGAGGTGCTCGGTTACCTCGAACCCGTGGGGGAGGGGCGGTACCGTCCGGTAACCCCCTTCGGACGCCCGCTCGACGGCCCCGGTGACGAGGACTCCGCCCGCGCCGTCCTGGACGCTCGGGGACTGGCCTACCTGGCGGACCCCTGGCTGCTCAGCGTCCCCGGGCGCGAGGAGCCGGTCAGGGTGCGGATCGTGGAGGTCAGTCCCGAGCGGGTGCGGGTGGCCAGCACCGACTTCGGCTACGAGGAGGCCGACCCGGGCCGCGTCTTCGTCCTGGACGTGCCCGAGGCCGAACGGCTCCGTCCGGCCGGGGGCTGAACGCGGGGCCGGGGACGACGCGTCCCCGGCCCCGCGCCGCGCTCCTGCGCCCTCAGAGCACGTCGGGCGGGACGTCCAGCACCGTGCGGTCGCGGGAGGCCACCAGGTCGAACTGCGGCCCGGTGCGCGGCAGCTCGTGCCGGAAGAAGTACGCCGCCGCGGCGCGCTTGCCCTCGTAGAAGCCGCCCTCGCGCCCGTGCGCGGCCACCAGTTGCTCCAGCCACATCCAGGCGACCACCACGTGCCCCACCGCCTCCAGGTAGGGGGTGGCGTTGGCCAGCGCCACCGCCGGGTCGCCCTCGGCCCAGGCCTCGGCGGCCGTGCGCGCGGTCCGGTCCAGGGCGTCCGACAGCAGCTCCGCGTACTCGGCCTCGCGGCCGCCCAGCTCCCGGGCCCGCTCCGCCGTCGCGCGCGCGGTCTCCACCAGCAGCGACAGCCGGGAGCCCCCGTCGAGCACGGCCTTGCGCCCCAGCAGGTCCAGGGCCTGGACGCCGTGGGTCCCCTCGTGGATCGGGTTGAGCCGGTTGTCCCGGTAGTGCTGCTCCACGTCGTACTCGCGCGTGTACCCGTACCCGCCGTGCACCTGGATGGCCAGGCTGTTGGCCTCCACGCACCACTGGGAGGGCCAGCTCTTGGCGATCGGCGTGAGCACGTCCAGCAGCAGGTGGGCCCGTGCGCGCGCCTCCCCGTCCCCGGCACTGGCGGTCTCGTCCACCAGCCGGGCGCAGTAGAGCACCAGGGCGAGCGCCCCCTCGACGTAGCTCTTCTGGGCGAGCAGCATCCGGCGCACGTCGGTGTGGCCGATGATGGGGACCTGCGGCCGCCCGGGGTCCTTGTCGCCCAGCGGGCGACCCTGGAGGCGCTCGCGGGCGTAGGCCAGCGACTTGAGGTAGCCGGTGTAGCCGACGGCGGCGGCGCCCGCGCCCACCCCGATCCGGGCCCCGTTCATCATGTGGAACATGTACTGCAACCCCTGGTGGGGCTCGCCGACCAGGTAGCCGACCGCGCCCGGCCGCCCGCCGGGGGTGTGGCGGCCCTCGCCGAAGTTGAGCAGCGCGTTGACGGTGCCCCGGTAGCCCATCTTGTGGTTGAGTCCGGCGGGCACGACGTCGTTGCGCTCGCCGACCGACCCGTCGGCCTCCAGCAGGTACTTGGGCACGACGAACAGGGAGATGCCCCGGACCCCGGGCGGGCCGCCGGGGATCTTGGCCAGCACCAGGTGCACGATGTTCTCGGTCAGCTCGTGGTCGCCCGCGGAGATCCACATCTTGTTGCCGAACAGCCGGTAGCCGCCCTCCCCGTCCTCCTCGGCGCGGGTGGTGATGTCGGCCAGCGAGCTGCCCGCCTGCGGCTCGGACAGGCACATGGTCCCGGTGAAGCGCCCCTCCACCATGGGGCGCACCCAGGTGTCGACCTGCTCGGGGCTGCCGTGCGCCAGGAACAGGCGCGCGTTGCCCGAGGTGAGGAAGGGGTAGGCCGAGGTGCCCAGGTTGGCGGCCTGGAAGTAGGCGCCGCACGCGCTGGAGACCACGTGCGGGATCTGGGCGCCGCCCACGGAGGCGGGCATCCCGGCGGCGCTCAGCCCGGTCTCGGCGTAGACCTCCAGGGCCTTCCCCACCTCGGGGATGACGTGGACGCGCTCGCCGTCGAAGCGGGGCTCGTTGGCGTCGTTGGCCTTGTTGTGCGGCGCGAAGTGGTCGGTGGCCACGCGTTCGGCCAGCTCCAGCGCGGCGTCGAGGGTCTCGCGGGAGTGGTCGGCGTAGTGGGGGCGGCTGGTGAGCGCCTCGGTGTCGAGCCACTCGTAGAGCAGGAAGTGCAGGTCGCGCGTGGACAGCAGGGTGGACGCCACGGGTCGCCTCCTTGGAATCGTGGACCGACTGGTCGGTATGCTACCCGGTCCGCGGGACTCCGGGGTGACCGGGGCCACGCCGCCGCCCGGGCCCTAAGCTTGCTGCCACCGACCCGAGAAGGAGCGCTGACCCGCATGTCCGCTGTGTCCGACCCCTCCCGCACCGTCCTGCTGCTCAACGGCCCCAACCTCAACCTGCTGGGTACCCGCGACCCCGGGCAGTACGGCACCACCACCCTGGCGGAGGTCGAGCGGCGCGTGGTCTCCCTCGGCGAGGAGCTGGGCGTGCACGTGGTGTGCGCGCAGAGCAACAGCGAGGGCGTGATGGTGGACCGGATCCACGCCGCGCGCGGCTGGGCCGGGGTGGTGCTCAACCCCGGCGCCTACGCGCACTACGGCATCGCGCTGCGCGACGCGATCGACGCGGTCGAGGCGCCCGTGGTGGAGGTGCACATCTCCAACGTCTACGCCCGCGAGGAGTTCCGGCACACGTCGGTGACCGCGCCGGTGGCCGCGGGCTACGTCGCCGGGTGCGGGGTCTTCGGCTACGAGCTGGCCCTGCGCGCGGTGCTGCGGCGCGACGCCGAGCGCCGGGAGGCGGACGGCGCCCAGGCGGGGTGAGCCGCGCGGCGGTACCGGTTCCCGGAGCCCTGGCGTGGGGCGGCTCGCGGGGAGGGCCCCCGCGAGCCGGAACCGGGCGGGGCCGGAGGCCCGTGGGGCTGTGCGCGGCGGGCGCGCCCACGGGCGGAGACCGGCCGGTTCCCGCCGGGAGGCCGGTACCGACCAGTCGGTTTGCACTGTGCACGCGTCGGGCGGCACGTGCGTTCAGCGGTAGGTCATCAGCGCGGGACCGCCCTGCTCCAGGTGGGCGTGGTCGTTGAAGGAGAGCAGTCGCGTACCGCCCCGGCCGTGCAGCAGCTTGCTCACCGAGCCGTTGACCACCACGCGGTTCAGGGCCAGGAACCCGGCGGGCGCCGTGCCCAGCAGGGTCGAGCACACCGTCGCGATCACCCCGGCGGAGGTGAAGACCAGCGCGGTCTCCCCCCTGCCGAGCCCGGCGACCAGGTCGTCCAGCGCCTGCCGGACCCCGGCCCGGAAGCCCTCCCAGGTGCCCGGACCGCTGCCCCCGGCCTCGATCCACGAGGTCAGGGAGGCGTCGAGCCGCTCCTGGAGCGAACCCGTCGCGACCGGGTGGGCGCCCAGCAGGCCGAGGTGGTCGTACTCGTTCCACCGCTCGTCGCCGACCGGCTCCAGGTCCAGGCCCGCCTCGGCCAGGGCCGCGGCCGCCGTCTGGCGCTGGCGGCGCAGCGCGCCGGTCACCACCCGGCCGACCCGGGGCCCGCGCCGCCGGAGTTCGGCGCCCAGCAGGCGTGCCTGCTCGTAGCCGGTCGGGCTCAACTCGTCGTAGTCCTCCGCCTCCGGGGAAGCCTTCCCGTGGCGGATCAGGTAGATCGCTGGCATCGCACCAGCGTACGAGCGGCCCCGCGGACGCCCGCACGCCGGGGGACGCGTTCGGGGGAGGGGGACCGCCCGCGCACACGGCGTTCCCGCTTGCGCGGCGCTTCCCGCGGGCAGGACAATACGGCTGCGAACCGCGCTTCCCGCGAGAGGGCGACCATGACGGACACACCCCCCATCGACACCACCGCGGCGCACTCCGCCCGGGTGTGGAACTACTGGCTGGGCGGCAGAGACAACTACCCGGCCGACCGCGAGGTCGGCGACTACGTGCTCCAGGCCTACCCGGAGATGGTCACCGCGGCCCGCGCCGACCGGGAGTTCCTCATCCGCGCGGTCACCCACCTGGCCCGTGAGGAGGGCGTCCGCCAGTTCCTGGACGTGGGCACCGGGCTGCCCACGCACAACAACACCCACGAGGTCGCCCGGGCCGTCGCCCCCGACGCCCGCGTGGTCTACGTGGACAACGACCCGCTGGTGCTCACGCACGCACGCGCGCTGCTGGCCGGGGAGGGCGCGGGAGGCGTCCACTACGTCGACGCCGACCTGCACGAGCCCGAGCGGGTCCTCAAGGCGGCCGCCGCCCACCTGGACTTCGACCGGCCCGTCGCGCTCACCGTCCTGGGCACCATGGGGCACACCCCCGACAACGCCCGGGCCTACGCCACCGTGCGCGCCTACGTGGACGCGCTGCCCCCGGGCAGCTTCCTGGCCCTGTGCGACGGGACCGACACCAGCGAACCGATGATCGAGGCGTCCCGGCGCTGGAACGAGACCGCGCCCCTGCCCTACCACCTGCGCAGCCCCGAGGAGATCGCGGGCTTCTTCGACGGGCTCGCCCTGCTGGAGCCCGGCGTGGTCTCGGCGCCCTTCTGGCGGCCCGATGACACCGAGGCGGGCGAGGCCGTCGCCGCCGACCAGTACTGCGGCGTCGCCCGCAAGCCCTGACGGCCCCGCCGGGCCCCGGGGCGCGCACCGGAACCCGGACGCCAGGACGAGGACAGGCCCCGGCAGGCCGACCGGAAGTGTTACCAGGGCGACGCATGAGCCCTTGAGCTGCGGTGATCTTGTACTTATAGCGAGTTTGGGCGCTCGAACCTCGCTATAAGTACAAGATCACGGCGCAAGGAGCGGGCCGGTGCGCCTTTCCGGTCACAGGGTCAGACGGCCCCGGAGTCGGGCTCGAAGCGCACCACCACCGACTTCGACGTCGGCGTGTTGCTCACCTCGGCCGTGGAGTCCAGCGGCACCAGCACGTTCGTCTCCGGGAAGTAGGAGGCCGCGCACCCGCGCGCGGTCGGGTAGTGCACCACCCGGAAGTGCGCCGCGCGCCGCTCCCTGCCGTCGTGCCACTCGCTCACGATGTCGGTGTAGGCGCCGTCGGCCAGCCTCAGCTCCCGGGCGTCCTCGGGGTTGACCAGCACCACCCGGCGACCGTCCCTGATGCCCCGGTACCGGTCGTCGAGGCCGTAGATCGTGGTGTTGTACTGGTCGTGCGAGCGCAGCGTCTGCAACAGCAGCCGCCCCTCGGGGACCTCCGGCGCGTACGTGCCGTTCACCGTGAAGTTGGCCAGCCCGGTCGCGGTGGGGAAGCGCCGGTCGTCGCGCGGGGCGTGCGGCAGGGTGAACCCGCCTGGCCTGCGCGCGCGGGCGTTGAAGTCCTCGAACCCCGGTACGACC
This sequence comes from Nocardiopsis synnemataformans DSM 44143, assembly GCA_000340945.1. GTDB lineage: Bacteria > Actinomycetota > Actinomycetes > Streptosporangiales > Streptosporangiaceae > Nocardiopsis > Nocardiopsis synnemataformans. The sequence goes on from ANAW01000096.1 coordinate 46,299, forward strand.
GCGGCCACGTGCTCGCGCACCCGGTCGTAGTCGGTCAGCTCCGACCACGCCACCGGGGAGTCGCCGAGTACCCGCCCGGCCAGGTCGCAGACGATGTCCACCTCCGAGCGCATACCCGGCGACAGCGGCGCCAGCACGCCGTGGGAGGCGTGCACCTTGCCCATGGAGTCCTCCACCGTCACCCACCGCGGCTCGCCGTCGCGCAGGTCGCGGTCGGTGCGCCCCAGCGCGGGCAGGATCAGCGCCCGCGTCCCCGTCACCACGTGCGAGCGGTTCAGCTTGGTGGACACGTGCACCGTCAGCCCCACCCGGCGCATGGCGTCCTCGGTCACCAGCGTGTCCGGGGTGGCCGCGACGAAGTTGCCGCCCATCGCGAAGAACACCCGCACGTCACCGCGCGCCATGGCGCGGATGGCGTTGACGGTGTCGTGCCCGTGCTCACGCGGCGGCGCGAAGCCGAACTCGGCGCCCAGGGCGTCCAGGAACTCCTCGGCCGGGCGCTCGAAGATCCCCATCGTGCGGTCGCCCTGCACGTTGGAGTGGCCGCGCACCGGGCACACGCCCGCGCCGGGGCGGCCCACGTTGCCGCGCAGCAGCAGGAAGTTGACCACCTCGCGGATGGTGGGTACCGAGTGCCGGTGCTGGGTCAGCCCCATCGCCCAGCACACCACGATCCGCTCGGAGGCGGTGACCATCGCGGCGATGCGCTCGATCAGCTCCCGCTCCAGGCCGGTGTCGCGCTCGGTGCGCGCCCAGAACTCCTCGTCCGACTCGGCCAGCAGCGCCTTGGCGAACTGCTCGAACCCGTGGGTGTGGGTCGACACGAACTCCCGGTCCAGGACCTGCTCACCGCGCTCGTCGGCCTCCAGCAGCAGGCGGTTGAGGGCGGAGAACAGGGCGAGGTCGCCGCCCAGCCGCACCTGCGCGAACAGGTCGGTCAGCTCGGTTCCGCGCCCCAGCAGGCCGCCCGCGCGCTGGGGGTTGCGGAACTCGCGCATCCCCGCCTCGGGCAGCGGGTTGACGGTGACGATCCGCGTTCCGGACTTCTTGGCCCGCTCCAGGGCGCTGAGCATGCGGGGGTGGTTGGTGCCCGGGTTCTGCCCGGCCACGATGATGAGGTCGGCCTCGCGCAGGTCCTCCAGGGACACGCTGCCCTTGCCCACGCCCAGGGTTTCGGTCAGGGCCGAACCGGACGACTCGTGGCACATGTTGGAGCAGTCGGGGAGGTTGTTGGTGCCCAGCGCGCGGGCGAACAACTGGTAGCAGAACGCCGCCTCGTTGCTGGTGCGCCCGGAGGTGTAGAACACCGCCTGGTCCGGGGAGTCCAGCGCCCGCAGGTCCTCGGCGACCAGGTCCAGCGCGCGCTCCCAGCTGACCGGCTCGTAGTGGGTGGCGCCCTCGGCCAGGTACAGCGGCTCGGTGAGGCGGCCCTGCTGGCCCAGCCAGTACCCGGACCGCCCGGCCAGTTCGGAGACCGGGTGCGCGGCGAAGAACTCCCCGGTCAGCGCCGTGGCCGTGGCCTCCTCCGCGACGGCCTTGGCGCCGTTCTCGCAGAACTCGGCCCGGTGCCGCTTGTCCCCCTCGGGCCAGGCGCAGCCGGGGCAGTCGAAGCCGCGCTTCTGGTTGATCGCGAGCATGGCGGGCAGCCCGCGCCGTACGCCGGTGTGCTCGTTGAGCTGGCGGAGGCTGTTGAGCACGGCGGGGAGTCCGGCCGCGCTGGTCTTGGGCGGGCTGACCGCCGGGGAGTCCTGGGCGGGGTCTGCGTTGTCCGAGTGCTGGTGTCTCACACTGCGCATTCTGGCACTGACCGTCCGATGGTGGGACGTCCGGGTGAGCAACCCGGGCCGCGCGGGCCGCGGAGCGCACGGGGGCAGCCCCGCGCCGGCGTCCCGCGCCGGCGTCCCGAGCCGGGCGGCCGGGGCCGCTCAGCGGGGGAGCGCCAGGTCGTTCTCCTCCTTGACCGCGTGCAGGTGCGTCCACGACTCCACCGCGCGGACCCCGGGCAGCTCGCGCAGCCTCTCCAGGGCGGCGAACACCTCCTCCTGAGAGGCGGCCCGCACGGTGCCGATCGCGTTGCACCAGCCCAGGCCCGTTGCGAGGCAGTCGACCTCCTCCAGCGCGACCACCTTGCGGGCCACGGGCTCGGTCGCCCCGTCCACGGTGAGCGCGAACCCGACCGTGTGCACCGTGCTGAGCGGGCTGAGCCGCACCAGGGCGCCGACGTGCACGATCCCCGAGTCGAGCAGCCGCAGCACGCGGGCGCGCGCCGCCCCCGGGGACAGGCCGCTCGCCTCGGACAGCTCGACGTAGGAGGCGCGCCCGTCGGCGCGCAGGCGCTCCAGCAGCGCGTGGTCGGAGCCGTCCAGTTCGAGGCCGCCCGGAGGGCCGGGGCTCTCCAGCGGGCCCGGCGGGAAGTAGGGGTCCTTCCAGATGCGCAGGTAGGTCAGGACCTGCACGGTGCGGACCCCGGGCACGGCCTGCACGCGCTCCAGCCCCCGGGCGAACGCGTCCAGCCCGGGCGCGCGCAGCTCCGCGGTCACCGCGAAGCGGCCCGCCGTGGTGGTGACGAACGACGTCTCCCCGATCGCGGCCACCGCGTCCGCCACCCGGCGGGCGGGGCCCTCCACCGAGATGATGGCGTGCCCGAGCTGGCGCAGGCCGAACACGGCCGGATGGACGGCGCCGACCACGCGCAGCGCCCCCGCCTCGGACAGCCGCCGTACCCGCGCCTGGACGGTCGAGCGGGCCAGGCCGACCAGGCGGCCCAGGGCCTCGTAGGAGGCCCGTCCGTCCCGTTGCAGGGCGCGGACCAGCTGTTCGTCCACGCGGTCCAGTTCCACGCGCGTCCCTTCGGGGGAGGTCGGGCCAGGGGAGGTCGAGGCGGTCAACCTACCGTACCGCCCGCCCCCTCCCTGGGGCCGGAGGGGTCGTCGTATACCCCTTCGCAAGCTGCTGTGACTCCCGTTTCGGCGCTGCCTTCGGCTCGCCCGTCTGCGGATCATCCCTTGCGCGCCCCTCTTCGCGGATGTAGCGTCGGCGCTCGTGTCGAGATCTTCCCGTGGTGCCACGGGGCCTGTCGCAGTCGTCCCGGAGGTAGCCGGTGGGTGTGCCCAGCAGTCCGTCCCCGCCCCCCGCGACCGTGCGTGACCGGACGTTCTTCGGGCATCCGCGCGGCCTGGTGGGCCTGTTCTTCACCGAGGCGTGGGAGCGCTTCTCCTACTACGGCATGCGCGCGCTGCTGCTGTACTACATGTACGACCAGGTCGCCCACGGAGGGCTGGGCATCCCCGACGACACGGCCAGGTCCCTGGTGGCGGTGTACGGGTCGGCCACCTACATGGCCGCCATCCTGGGCGGCTGGATCAGCGACCGCCTCCTCGGCGACCGCCGCGCGACCCTCTACGGCGGCGTCCTGATCATGTGCGGCCACATCTGCCTGGCGCTGCCCGCGGGCGCGACCGCCCTGTTCGCCTCGATGGTGCTCCTGGCCCTGGGCACCGGACTGCTCAAGCCGACGATCTCCGCCTCCGTCGGCGACCTGTACGCCGACGGGGACCCGCGCCGGGACTCCGGCTTCAGCATTTACTACATGGGGATCAGCATCGGCGCGGTGTCGGCGCCGCTGGTGGTCGGCACGGTGGGCCAGCGCTACGACTACCACCTCGGTTTCGGCATCGCCGCGGTCGGCATGGCCCTCGGCCTCGTCGTGTACCTGTGCACCCAGCGCAACCTGAGCGCCGCCAGCCGCGAGCCCAAGAACCCGCTGCGCCTGCGTGAGGTGCCGCGTTCGCGGTCCGTCCCCGTCCTGGCCGCCGCGGTCCTGCTCGCCGCCGCCGCGGTTGCCGCCGCCCTGACCGGAGCCCTGACCGCCGACACCGTCGTGGACGCCGTCAGCCTGGCGGCGGTCGCCCTGCCGGTCGCCTACTTCACCGTGATGCTGCGCAGCGGGCGCACGACCCCGGACGAGCGCGCCCGCCTGCGCGCGTACGTCCCCCTGTTCGTCGCCGCGGTCTTCTTCTGGGTCATCCAGGAGCAGGGCGCGACGGTGATCGCGCAGTACGCGGCGGAGAGCACGGACCTCACCGCGTTCGGCTTCGCCATCCCCGCCCCGTGGTTCCAATCGGTGGGCTCGGTCGTGCTGATCGCGCTGACCCCGCTGTTCGCGGTGATGTGGCTGCGCCTGGACCGGTCCGCGTCCCCGCCCACGACCGCCCAGAAGTTCAGCGCCGCCCTGGTCATCGCGGGTTTGTCCTACGTCCTGCTCGTCCTGCCCGCGTCGCAGGAGGGCCTGAGCAGTCCGCTGTGGCTGGTGGCCAGCCTGGCGGTGGTCACCGTCGGGGAGATGTTCCTGGCCCCGATCGGGCTCTCGGCGACGTCGAGGATGGCGCCCGCCGCGTTCTCCACCCAGACGATGGGCCTGTGGCTCGCCTCCGGCGCGGCGGGCCAGGGCATCGCCGCGCAGCTCGTCGGGTTCTACGACGCCGACACCGCGGGCGTGTACTTCGGTGCGGTCGGCGCCGGGACGGTGGTCCTGGGACTCGTGCTGTTCGCCCTCGCCCCGGCCCTGCGCAGGCGGACGGAGGAGGCGGCGGTCCCGGCCGCCGACCGGTGACGGCCCGAGGCCCGGCCGGTCCGGGGGCCCGGACCGGCGTTCGCGGGGGAGGGGCCCGTCCGGCGGCGTGTGACATGCCGCCGACGCCGCAATGCGCCCTCCGGGCCGTCCCGCGGGGCAGACTGGCCGCGCTGGTCGTCAGGAGAAATGTGGGTAAGCGGACCGCATGAGTGTCTTTGAGCGCAACCTTCGGACGGCCCCGGCGCGCCCGGGGCGAACGCCCGCGCGGCGGTGCGGCCTCCCACGAAGGAGCGGGGACCGGAGGGCGGGGCGATGAGCGACGTCGGCTGGCCGCTGGAGACCGGCCTGCTGCGCGCGGTGTTCGACAGCGTGGGCGCGGGGATGTTCGTCATCGACACCACCGGCCGCATCACCGCCGCCAACCCCTACGCGCAGCGGATCCTCTGTCGGCCCAGGGAGCGGATGCTGGGCCTGGACCTGCACGACCTGCTGCACCGTGCCCCGGACGGGGAGGAGACGCCCCGGGAGGACTGCCGCGTCCTGGCCGTGCTCGACAGCGGCCACCCGGCGGAGGGGAGCAGTGAGTCCTTCCTGCGCGGGGACGGCACGCTCGTGCCCATCATCTGGGCGACCACCCCGCTCCAGCACGAGGGCCGTCTGGAGGGCGCGGTCATCGTCTTCCACGACTTCCGGGCGCACCGCGACGCCGCCGATCAGACGGCGGCGCACCTGGCGGCCCTGGAGGAGCTCACCGCCCGGCTGAGCCTGGTGGCGGAGATCTCCGTGGTCCTGGCCTCCACCCTGGACGTCCCCGAGATGCTGGACAGGCTGGTCCGGCTGCTGGTGCCGGAACTGGGGGACTGGGCGGTGGTCGACATGGTCACGGACGGGCGCGCGAAGGAGGTGGAGCGCGTCGCCGTGCACGCCTTCGGCGACCAGGGCACGGCCGAGTCGCTGAAGGGCCCGCTGCCGCCGCTGCCGCCCGCCTCCCACGCGGCGCTGATGCGCGCCCTGTACAGCACCCAGCCCGTCCTGTTCGAAGCCGAGGACCTGGCCCGGGAACCGGACGAACCGCTCGCCCGGGCGCACCGGCACCTGTTCGACCGCCTGGGCGGGCACTCCGCGGTGGTGGTGCCGCTGCACACCCGCAGACAGGTCTTCGGGGCGCTGACCGTGGCCCGCACCGGGGAGCGGCCCGCCTACACCGACGCCGAGGTCCTCGTGCTGTCCGACGTCGCCCGGCGCGCCGGTCTGGTGATGGAGAGCGCCCGGCTCTTCGAGCAGCAGCGCCACGTCGCCGAGACCATGCAGCGCCAGCTCCTGACCCCCCTGCCGCAGGTCGACCACCTGCGGTTCGCCGCCCGCTACCAGCCCGCGCAGCAGGCCGCCGAGATCGGCGGGGGGGGGGG
>ANAW01000097.1:0-9328 GCA_000340945.1 Nocardiopsis synnemataformans DSM 44143
CGCCGCCCGCTACCAGCCCGCGCAGCAGGCCGCCGAGATCGGCGGGGACTGGTACGACGCCTTCCTGCTCGCCGACGGCGTCATGACCATGGTCATCGGCGACGTGGTCGGCCACGACCTCCAGGCCGCCGCGCACATGGCCGAGGTCCGCAACATGCTGCGCGCCCTGGCCTGGGACCGCCAGGAACCGCCCAGCCTGATCATGCGGCGGCTGGACGAGGCCATGACCAACACCAGCGACGCCCCCATGGCCACCGCCGTCTTCGCCCGCATCGAGGGCCCCGAGGGCGGGCCCTGGCACCTGCACTGGGTCAACGCCGGACACCCCCCGCCGCTGCTCGTCACCTCCGACGGCCACACCCGCTACCTGGAGGACGGCCACGGACCCCTGCTGGGCATGAGCGCCACCCTGCACCTGGGACTGGACTGGCCCGACGCCCGCGAGGAGATGCCCGCGCAGTCCACCCTGCTGCTCTACACCGACGGCCTCGTCGAGAGCCGCGACCACCCCATCGACACGGGCCTGGCCAACCTGCGCCGCCACGCCGCCGCCCTGGCCCGCCGCGACGTCGAGGACTTCTGCGACGAACTCCTCGCCCGCATCGGCCCCAGCGGTGACGACGTCGCCCTGCTCGCCCTGCGTATCCCGTCGGCGGGCGAGGGCGCGGGCGACGACACCGCGCCGCCCCAGAACGCGCACAGCCCCGCCGCCGACGACCGCGGGGCGCCCGGCGCGGACGTGGAGGACAGCTCGGTCAGGGACACCTCCGAGCGGGGGTGAGCGGGACCGGTCCCGGGGGTGCTGACCCCTCGTCCCGGACCGCCCGCCACGCCGGGCAGGGCCGGCTCCGGGGCGCCCGCGCCGCCCGTTTCCGCCGACACGGGCGGGGTAGTGGCCGAGGGCAGCCCAGGGGGCCGCGCGCTCCCCAGGCAACGACCGCCACCGTCGTGAGACCAGGGGGAACCATGAAGGCAGTGGTGTGGAACGGGACCAGGGACGTCGGCACCGTGAACGTCCCCGACCCGCGGATCGAGGAGCCCGGCGACGCCGTCATCCGGGTCACCAGCTCGGGTCTGTGCGGATCCGACCTGCACCTGTACGAGGTGCTCGGGCCGTTCATGACGCCGGGGGACATCCTCGGACACGAACCCATGGGCGTGGTCGAGGAGGTCGGTTCCGGCGTCACCTCCCTCACCCCCGGACAGCGGGTCGTGATCCCCTTCCAGATCTCCTGCGGGCACTGCCTCATGTGCGACACGGGCCTCCAGAGCCAGTGCGAGAACACCCAGGTCGAGGAACAGGGCATGGGCGCCGCGCTCTTCGGCTACAGCAAGCTCTACGGCGCGGTGCCCGGCGGGCAGGCCGAGTACCTGCGCGTCCCGCGCGCCGAGACCACCGCGGTCCCGGTGCCCGACCAGGGCCCCGACGACCGCTACCTGTTCCTGTCCGACGTGCTGCCGACCGCCTGGCAGGCCGTCCGCTACGCCGACGTCCCCCAGGGGGGATCGGTGGCCGTCCTGGGGCTGGGGCCGATCGGTGACATGTGCTGCCGGATCGCCCGCCACCTGGGCGCGGGCAGGGTGTTCGGCGTGGACCCGGTGTCCGAGCGGCGCGCCCGCGCCGCCGCCCGGGACGTGGAGGTGTTCGACTCCTCCAAGGGCACCGACGACGTGGTCCAGGAGATCCGCGACCGCACGGACGGGCGCGGACCGGACGCGGTCATCGACGCGGTCGGCATGGAGGCGGCCGGGCACGGCTCGGCCAAGTTCGCGCAGCGGTTGGCCAACCTCATGCCCCGGGGCGTGGCGGCCAAGATGATGGAGACGGCCGGGGTGGACCGGCTGACCGCCCTGCACACCGCCATCGACCTGGTGCGGCGCGGCGGGACCGTCTCCCTGATCGGCGTGTACGGCGGCATGGCCGACCCGATGCCGATGCTCACGCTCTTCGACAAGCAGATCCAGCTGCGGATGGGGCAGGCCAACGTGCGCCGGTGGGTGCCGGAGATCCTGCCGCTGCTGGAGGGGGCCGACCCGCTGGGGGTGGACGACTTCGCCACCCACCACGTGGGCCTGGACGCGGCCTCGCTGGCCTACGAGAAGTTCCAGAAGAAGCAGGACGGCGTGTTCAAGGTCGTGTTCCGGCCCTGACCCGCCGGAGGCGGGCGCCCCGGGCCGGGGGGATCCGGCCCGGGGCGCCGTTCTGTTCGCCCGGACTAGTTCTCGTAGACCCGGACGTAGTCGACGACCATCTGCTGGGGGAACTGGGTGGTGCCGTCGGGGTAGCCGGGCCAGTTCCCGCCCACCGCGACGTTGAGGATCATGAAGAAGGGCTGGTCGTAGACCCAGGGGTTTCCTCGGGTGTCGGCCGGGGTGTAGGTCTGGTAGGCGTTGCCGTCCACCGACCAGGTGATCGACCCCGGACGCCAGTCGATGGCGAAGGTGTGGAAGGTGTCGGCGAAGGACCAGCCCTGCGGGTGCATGTAGGAGCCGGTCAGGGGGTTGCCCCCGGAGTAGCCGGGGCCGTGGAGGGTGCCGTGCACCAGGTGGGGCTCGTACCCGACGTTCTCCATGATGTCGATCTCGCCGGAGTTCGGCCAGGGGGTGTCGGGGAAGTTGCCGCCGAGCATCCAGAAGGCGGGCCAGATGCCCTGTCCGCGGGGGATCTTGATGCGTGCTTCGATGCGGCCGTAGGCGTGTTCGACCTTGTTCTGGGTGGTCATGCGGGCGGAGGTGTAACCGCCGTCCGCCTCCTGCCGCGCCGTGATGACGAGGTTGCCGTTTCCGTCGAGGGCGGAGTTGGCGCGGCTGTCGGTGTAGTTCTGTAGTTCGTTGTTGCCCCAGCCGTGGTCGCCTGTCTCGTGGTTCCAGTTGGCGGGGTTGGGGGCGCTTCCGGCGGCGCCGTCGAACTCGTCGGACCAGACGATGTCCCCGGGAGCGGCGCTGAGTTCGGCGTTGGCCTCGTTCGCGGCGCCTCCCGTCCACTGCGGTGCGGTGAGGATCGCCGCGGCCAGCGCGGCGGAGGCGGTCACCGCCGTGGCGACGGTGGCGGTGCGGCGGGTGCTGCGGCGGGCGCTCTTGGTCATGGCGTACTCCGTTGAGCGGGGGGACGGGCGCGCCCGGCGCCGCGAAGCGTGCGAAATAGCGGGTTCCGCACGGGCCGCGAGGGGCGCGCCCGCGTGGGCGGGTGCCCACTGAACAAGCGTTAAGTGACTGTACGTACGCGACCGCTCGCGGACAAGGGGGGTCGGGCGAAAAAGTTGGTACCGCTCCCATGAGACTGGGGTGAAACATGTGCTCTGTGTGCTTTTGGGGTGATGTCGCCTGCCGGGGGAGGGAGGGCCCTGGGGTCAGGGCGTGGCCCCGGTGCCCGAGCCCGGACATCCTGGACACCGGAGTCCCCCGGGCCCCCGGAGCCCCCCGGGCCCCGGCGTTCCGCCACCCGGGCGGGCGCCCGGGCCGGGTCCCGACGACGACGGGCCCCGCGGAGCGCGTGCTCCGCGGGGCCCGTCAGACGGGGGCGTCAGCCGTTCAGGGTCTCCTGGAGCAGCGGGACCAGTTCGTCCAGCGCGTGGGAGATGCCCAGGTACGAACCGCTGGAGAAGGCGTTGGCCAGCTCCATGTCGTCCAGGATGACCAGTCGGCCGTCCTCGGCGGAGGGGATGCCCTGGAGCACCGGGTCCTCGTGCAGGTGGTCCGCCGTGCCGCCGATGGGGAACATGACCGTCAGGTCCGCGTCCAGGACCTCCAGCCGCTCCGGGCTCAGGTCGACGTAGAACGCGTCGTCGGCCATCTCCCGCACCTCGGGCTTGTACTGGAAGCCCAGCTCCTGGAGCAGGTCCACCCGGGAGTCGCCGGGCACGTAGGCGCCGTACTGGCCGTCGAAGTAGGCGCCCACGGTCAGGGTCATGTCGGCGAACTCGGGGTTCTCCTCGCGGATCTGGGCGAAGCGGCCCTCCAGCTCCTCGATGAGCTCCTCGGCGCGCTCCTGCTCGCCGACCACCTGGGCGACCTGGCGGGTCTGCTGCTGCCAGGTGGTGCCGTAGGTGACCTCCACGCCGGGCGGCGGGCCGACCACGGGGGCCACCGGCGAGAGCGTGTCGTAGCGCTCCTGGCTGTTGTCGGAGCGGGTGTCGAGGATGACGTCGGGCTCCAGGGAGGCGACCGCCTCCAGGTTCGGCTCCATGGTGCCGAGCTGGACCGGCTCCTCCTCGAACATGTCGGCCGCCCACGGGCCCACGCCCGTGCCGCCGTAGGCCTGCCAGTCGGCCACGCCGACCGGCTGCACGCCCAGCGCCAGCGCGGTCTCGGCGTCGGACCAGCCCATGGCGACGACGTTGGTCGGCCTGTCCGCGATCTCCACGTCGCCGAAGAGGGTCTCGACGGTGACCGGGTACCCCTCGGCGACCTCGCCGTCCGAGCCGCTCTCCGCGGAACCGGAGGTCTGGCCGCCGCAGGCGGCGAGCAGCAGGAGGGACAGCGCACCGGCGGCGATCGCGCCGCCGCGGGCCAGCGGACCGGGGTTCATGGGGCCTCATTCGGTCGAGTGGATGAGCTTAGCCTTGCCTAAGCAAGGGTTATGGTGCTGGAGTCGGTGGTTTTGCGCAAGCCCGTGCCGGAGGGTGGAAGGAGCCGCGTATGCCGGTGAAGCCCGGTGTGCGCGGTGATCGACGCTCCCGCACGGCGATCCCCACAGGCCGGAGCCGTGTCGAGGGTCACACCGTCAGGCGTAGGCGTCCACGCCGTGGCGCCAGTAGCCGATGAAGGCGATGTCGTCCTTGGGTATGCCGTGTTGGCGTACGAGGGTGCGGCGCAGTTCGGTGGGCAGGGCGTTCTCTCCGGCGACGAAGCAGTAGGGTCGTCGTCCTTCGGGGGGCTTGGCGGTGCGTGCCGTTTCCAGGGCCAGTCGTCCGGGGACGGCGTGGGGGTCGGTGCGTGCCAGCCAGTGCACGTCCACTCCGGGCGGGGCGGTCACGGGGCGGACGTCGTCGGCACAGGGCACTTCGAGGTAGGCCTGTCCTCGCAGGTGGGCGGGGGCCTGTTCGAGGATGGAGAGCAGTGCGGGCACGGCGCTCTCGTCGCCGACCAGCAGGTGCCAGTCGGCCTCCTCGGGCGGCAGGTAGTAGATCCCCTCGGGGTAGAGGCCCAGCTCGTCGCCGGGCCGGGCGGACAGCGCCCACGCCGACGCCGGGCCCTCGTCCCCGTGCGCGACGAACTCGATGTCCAGCTCCAGCGCGTCGGCGTCGAAGCGGCGGACGGTGTAGTTGCGCACGTGCGGGCGCAGGTCGTCGGGCATGGCCCGGAACGCGGCCACCCACCCGTTGCCGTCGCCGCCGCTGTCGGCGACGGGCAGGTGCAGCTCGTCCTGCCCCGGCCGGGCGAAGAGGATCCGCGTGCACTGGTCCAGGCCCAGGAACTCGAACCCGGCCAGCTCCTCGCCGGTGAGCGTCACGGTGAGGAAGTGCTCGCTGGTCCGCTCGGTGCGCGCCACCCGGGTGCGGATCATGGTGCGGTGGCTCGGATACCTGATGCGCAAGGCGCGGCCCCTTCGTTCGGGTCGGAGAGCGGCGGGTGTCGGGTTCGTCCGGTCTCGGGATGCTGTGACCGTATACCGACTCGGGAAAGGTTAGCCTAACCAAGGTCGGTGTGGCACGGTGGTCCGGGGCCGGCGGTTCCCGGTTCGGTGGGTGCTCCGCCAGCCGACTAGCCTTGCCCAGGGCACGACACAGCGGGGGGAACAGGACATCGGATGAGTAGACGTCTGTACGGGGCCGCGCGCCCCGCGCCGAGCGGACGCGCCGTATGAGCGCCGCCCCCGCAGCCCCCGCCGCCGAACGCGGACGGCGCTCTTCCCGGACCCCTGAGCGGGAGGTCCCCGACAGCGTGCGCGCCCTGCGCCGCCGCACCCTTCGGCGCAACCGCCGCCACGTCACCGTCGGCGTGGTCCTGCTCTCCCTGCACCAGGTCGCCGAGGCCCTCGTCCCGGTGGCCATCGGCCTGACCATCGACTGGGCCGTCTTCACCGGCGACGTCGGCGCCCTGGCGGTCTGCGTCGCGGGCATGGTCGTGCTCTTCACCGTCCTGGCCCAGGCCTACCGCAACGGCGCCCGCTTCACCCTGCGCGCCGTCGAGAACGAGGCGCACCTGCTGCGGGTGGAGGCCGCCCGCCGCGCCCTGGACCCGCGCGGCGAACGCAGCGGCCTGCGCGCGGGCGAGGTCCTGGCGGTGGCCACCTCCGACGCCGAGCAGGCCGCCCTGTACGTGCGCGCCTGGTCGGCGTCGATCGCCGTGGTGGTCGCCATCGTGGTCACCACCGTCGCGCTCCTGGCCGTCGACGTCCCCCTGGGGGTCGGCGTCCTCGTCGGCGTCCCCCTGCTCATGCTGCTCCTGCGCCTGCCCGCCGCCCGCATCACCCGGCGCAGCGAGGCCAAGCAGGCCACCGCCGCCGGGGCCACCGCCCTGGCCACCGACCTGGTCAGCGGACTGCGCGTCCTCATGGGCATCGGGGCGCGGCACAACGCGGCCACCCGCTACCGCCGGGCCAGCACCCTCGCCCTGGACGCCTCGGTCGGCGCCGCCGCCAGCAACGGCGTCTACCGCGGGCTGGTCACCGCCGCCAGCGCCGTCTTCCTGGCCTGCGTGGCGGGCGTGGCCGGGTGGATGGCCCTCCAGGGGCGCCTCAGCGTCGGCGAACTCGTCACCGTCATCGGCCTCGCCCAGTTCCTGGCCGAACCCGTGCAGGGGCTGGGCATGGTCGGCCAGCTGTTCGCCACCGCCCGCGCCTCCGCCCGGCGGCTGGTGCGCCTGCTCAACGCCGCCGACGCGGTCACCCCGGGCGAGCGCGCCTGGGAGGGGGAGCCCGTGGTCGCGCTGTCTGGGGTCAGCTACCGCACGCTGCGCGGGGTGGACCTCGAACTCGCCCCCGGCGAACTCGTCGGCGTGCTCACCACCGACCCCCGCGACGCCGAGGCGCTGCTGGAACTGCTCTCGGGCCGGGCCGAGCCCGCGGCCCTGGACGGCACGCTCACCGTGGGCGGCGTCCCCGTCCCCGAACTCGCGCTGGACGCCCTGCGCGAGGCGGTCCTGGTGGAGGAGCACGGGGCCACCCTGTTCGAGGGCACCCTGCGCTCCAACCTGGACACCGGCACGGGCGGCGACGAGGAGCGGCTGCTGGACGCCCTGCGCGCCGCCTCGGCCGCGGACCTGGTGGACGGCCACCCCGAGGGCCTGGACCGACCGGTCGCCGACCGCGCCGCCAACCTCTCCGGCGGCCAGCGACAGCGCGTGGCCCTGGCCCGCGCCCTGGTCGCCGACCCGCCCGTCCTGGTGCTGCACGACCCCACCACCGCCGTGGACGCGGTCACCGAGGAGGCCATCGCCCGGGGCACGGCCGCCGCCCGCGCGGGCGCGGCCAAGGCCACCCTGGTCGTGGCCAACAGCCCGGCGCTGCTGGCCCGCGCCGACCGCGTCGTGGTGCTGGCCGAGGGGCGGGTGCGGTGCACGGGCACGCACGCGCTGCTGGTCGAGGAGGACCCGGACTACCGCGAGGCGGTGCTGCGGTGACCGCCCCGCCGCGGAGGGTCCCTGCGCAGAGCGCACCGCCAAGGTCCGCCACAGGCCACAGCGCTCCGTCGCGGTCGGCCGCACGCCACAGCGCTCCACCGCGATCCGCCTCGCCGGGGCGCCGCGCCCCCCTTCCCCACACCCACGACCCCGAGGACGACCGATGAGCACGCCGGTGGAGGACTCCGCGAGCGAACACGGGGAGCTGCTCCCCACCGCATCGGCCCGCCGCACCTGGGCCGTGCTGGGCGAGGGGGTGCGCGGCACCGGCTGGGGCGCCCCGCTGGCCCTGGCCACCGTGCTCGTGGGCAGCGCCGCCGGACTGGTCGCCCCCTGGGTGCTGGGCCGGATGGTCGACGACATCTCGGCGGGGCGGGGCCTGGACACGGTCCTGTCCTCGGTCCTGCTGATCGCCGGGGCGGGCCTGCTCGGCGGCCTGCTCACGGGCGTGGGAAGCTGGCTGGTCAGCCGGGTCGGCGAGACCGTCCTGGCCCGCCTGCGCGAACGCGTCATGGACCGGGTGCTGCGCATGCCCGCCGCCCGCCTGGAGCGGGTGCGCATCGGCGACCTGCTCTCCCGGGTCGGCGACGACGTCGCGGTGGTCACCGCCAGCATCGCCCGCAGCGGCCCCGACGCGGTCGTCGCCCTGGCCACCGTTCTGCTGACCGCCGTGGGCATCACCGCCCTGGACTGGCGCCTGGGCCTGGCCGCGATGCTCTGCGTGCCGGTCTACGTGACGGCCGTGCGCTGGTACCTGCCCCGCTCGGGCCCCTACTACGCCCGCGAGCGCGTGGCCATGGGCGAGCGCTCGCACGCGATGATGGGCGCCCTGCGCGGGCGCTCCGCCGTGCGCGCCTACCGCCTGGAGGACGAGCACGAGTCCCGGGTGCGCGAGCGCTCGACCGCCGCCATGGACATCACGGTCGCGGTGTTCCGGCTGTTCACCCGCTTCGGGTCGCGGCTCAACGCCGCCGAGTGCGTCGGACTGACCTCGGTGCTGGTGGCCGGGTTCTGGCTGGTGCGCGGCGATCTGGCGACCGTCGGCATGGTCACCGCCGCCGCCCTGTACTTCCACCGCCTGTTCGGCCCGCTGATCTTCCTGGTCATGAACTTCAACGAGGTGCAGTCGGCCGGGGCGAGCCTGGCCCGCCTGGCCGGTGTGGTCGACCTCCCGGTGGAGGCCGACCCGGACGCGGAGGAGGGCCCGGCCGGTTCCTCGGTCCGCGTCGCGGGGGTCACCCACTCCTACGGCACCGGCGGCCCGGCCGCGCTGGAGGAGGTGTCGCTGGAGGTCGCCCCGGGCGAGCGCGTGGCCCTGGTCGGGGCCAGCGGCGCGGGCAAGACCACCCTGGCCGCCCTGGTCAGCGGTCTGCGCACGCCCACGGCCGGAACCGTGTACCTGGGCGGGATCCCCCTGGAGGAGCTGGGGGAGCGGCGGGTGCGCGAGCACGTCTTCCTCGTCAGCCAGGAGACCCACGTGTTCGCCGGAACCCTGCTGGAGGACCTGCGCCTGGCCCGCGCCGGGGCCGACCCTGCCGAGGCGGAGGCCGCCCTGGAGGCCGTCGGCGCCCTGGAGTGGGTGCGCGCCCTGCCCGGGGGGCTGGACACGGTGGTCGGCGAGGGCGGGCACGCCCTGACCGCCGAGCAGGCCCAGCACCTGGCGCTGGCCCGGCTGGTGCTGGCCGACCCGGACGTGGCCGTCCTGGACGAGGCCACCGCCGAGGCGGGCAGCTCCGGCGCCCGGCGCCTGGAGCGGGGCGCCCCC
>ANAW01000098.1:0-38538 GCA_000340945.1 Nocardiopsis synnemataformans DSM 44143
CGGGGCCGCGTCGTCGAGCAGGGGACGCACGCCGAGCTGGTCGCGGCCGGAGGGCGCTACGCCGACCTGTGGCGCAGTTGGCAGGGCGCGCCGGACGACGGGGAACTGCTCTCCCGCTGACCGCGGGCGGGGATCAGAGCTGGAGTTCGCTCTCCACGCGCCGGAGGGTGTGGCGGGCCATGGCCAGGTTGGCGCGCTGGCGGTCCAGCGCCAGGTAGAGGAAGACGCTGCCGTGCGACTTCTCCAGCAGGCGGATGAGGTGGTACTGGCTGCTCAGCGTGATGAGGATGTCCTCGATGCGGTCGTCGAGGCCGATCGCGCCCAGGGCGCGCGTCTTGGCCCGCACGACCTCGGTGTTGGCCGCCGCGGCCATCTCCAGGTCGAAGTGGCCGCCTCCGCCCATGGTGCCCAGGGACATGCCGCTCTCGTAGTCGACGACCGCGACGCCGATGGCGCCCTCGATCCCCATGGCTTCCTTCATCGCCGCTTCGGCGTTCATGGCGTCTCCTCACGCTCGGTGTCCACCGCAGGAGCGGCGATACATGTCGAAAATTAGCGAAACGCCTGGAGGGTGCGTAAGTGGACAGTTTGTGGCGGGAGTCCATCGTTACCACAGTGTGTTCTCTTTGCTCCACTTTGACTGTTAAATGTCTTTTGGAGGAAACCAGACGCCGGGGGGCACGTGTCGAGCACAGCTGTATCCACGGAGCGTTACCTGAGCTGTGACGGGGTCGTGGCCGCGATGCTCGTGGACCGTGCGACGGGTCAGGCGCACGCGCGATCGGGGGCGGTGGCGGCGCTGCCCGACCCCGAGCACGTGGCGGACTCCCACCACCTGACCCTCGACCTGGCCCTCGCCTCCCGCGAACCGGTCGTCCAGGAGAGCGTGGTCACCACCGACGGCCACCACGTGCTGACCCGGGCCGTGCCCTCCCCGGGCGCGGACGAGGTCCTGCTCGTCCTGGTCTTCGACCGCGCGCGGACCAACCTCGCGCTGGCCCGCTACCAGGCCGACGAGCACACCGCGGCGCTGCTGTCATGAGCGCCGCCGAGCCCCCGCGGGCCCTGACCGAGGCCCTGCTCCGCGCCCGCGACGGGGAACTCACCGGAGCCCTGCGCCTGACCGGCCCGCCCGAGGCCCTGGTCCACCTGAGCGCCGGACGCGTCACCGCCGTCACCACACCCGCGGCGCCCACACCCGAGACCCTCCTGGTCAGGTCCGGCGCCGTCCCCGCCGGGGTCTGGGCCGACGCCTACGAGGCCGCCGCCCACACCGACAGCATGGCCCGGGAACTGCTGAGCCGCGGCGCGGTCTCGGCCGCGGTGCTGGAACTCGCGTGCGCCACGGCCCTGGCGGACGGCGCCCTGGCGCTGTGCCTGTCCCCCGAACCCCGGGTGGAGGCCGTGCTCGCCGACGCCGCGCCGCCGCTGCTGGGCTTGGAGCACGGCCTGGACCCGCGGGAGGTGCTGGCCGAGGCCGTGCGCCGTCTGGCCTTCCTCACCGACCGGTGGGGCTCGCCCGCGGAACTGGCCCGCCGCCGCCCGGCGCCCGCCGGGCCGGTACACGACTCCCTCCCCTCCGCCTACCGGCTCCTGCTCACCCAGGCCAACGGCCGCCGCACCCCCCGGGACCTGGCCTTCGCCCTGGGCCGGGGGCTGACCGGGGTCATGGCCGACGTCGCGCGCCTGACCGAGCGCGGGCTGCTGGAGGCCGCCGCCCCCGACGGCGCCGACGGCCTCACCCGCCGTACCCCCGAACGCCCCGCCCGGGACGAGGGCCCGTCCGCGCTGGCCAAGCGGCGGCCGGGCTCCAACGCCGTGCGCTCCGCGCCCCCGGCCTCGCCGGTCCCCGTCCCCGGGAGCGTGCGCGAACGCCTGCGCTCGCTGGGCGCCGACCACGGGACGGCCGAAGCGGGCGCTGGAGGGAAGGCCGGATGAGCACGACCGGACGCCCCCGTCCGGCCTCCGGCGGCGAACCCCCCGCCGCAGGACACGAGGCGGGCGGCCTGGCCGCCCTCCCCAAGCGCACCCCCTCCCCGGTGCCCCGGGGGCCCCGCCCCCGGCCGGGCCTGTTCGGCCCCAAGGAGCCCGAGCCGGGGCCGATCGCCGCCCTGCGCCGCGCGCAGCGCGCCGCGGTGCCCCTGGAGAGGGTGCGCAGCGCGTTGCAGGACCTGGACGCCCACACCGGCCGCGCACCGCGGCCGACCGACGAGCACGGGAGCGATTAGATGGTTCAGGGTCAGATCGCCGAGGAGCTGGCGCGGTTGCGCGAGCGCGTCGTCGGCGTGACCGACAGCGCCGTGGCCGCCTCCGACGGCATGCTGGTGGCCTCCGACATCCAGGGCGGCCGCCCCCACGCGCTGGCCGCTCTCGCCGCCGCCTCCCTGGGCCTGGGCAAGCGCACCGGGGACGAGACGGGGCTGGGCCCCCTGCGCGAGGTCGTCACCCGCTGCCAGGGCGGCTACGCGGTCGTCTACGCGGTCGGGATGGAGGCCCTGCTCGTCGTGCTGGGCGACGAGGGCATGGACACCGAGGCCCTGCGCCGCGAGTCCCGGCTGACGGTGGAGCGCGTGGGCTCGCTGCTGGAGGTCACCGCCGCCGGCTGAGGCCCCGAGCGCGGAGGGCCCCGCCGGGTTCGGCCCAGCGGACAGCGGGCCGTGGACCGGTCGCCGCCCTGCTCCGGTGCGGGCCGAAGGTCCGAAAGGGCTGTGCCGGATGGCCGTTTACGGTCAAACCCGGCGACCGACAGTGATCCCTGGGCTACTCTCGCCGGGTGTGTCCCCCCGTGCGGAGGAGGTCCGGCGTTCGATATGGGCAAGAACGACGAGGAGGGTTCCCGGGGCCAGGCGCCCGGAGCCCCTGAGCAGCTCCCGTTCCCACGCCCGCCGGGGGAGCGGCCCACGCCCCCGCCCCCGCGGCGGCCGCGGCGAAGGCCGCGGACTCCGGTTCCGCGCTGGACCCGCGCACGCGGACGGTCCCGGCCCCGCACGGAGGAGCCGTCCGTGCTCGGCGTCCTGGAGCAGCGGTACTTCCCCGAGGGACGGGGCGCGCGGCGGCGGACGCGCCTGGGGGCGTGGGCGGTCTGCCTCACGCTCCTTCTCCTGGTCTCCCTGGGCGGATACGCCGCGGGTTACGCCTACGACCTGTGGTCCACCGAGGCGCGCTTTCGCGAGGAGCGCGCGGCCGAGGCGGAGGTGGACCAGGAGAGGGCGCCGTTCACCAGCTCCGTCACCTACGACACCTCACTTCCCGAGGGCTTCAAGATCGTCCTCGACCGTCCCCTGACGGAGCAGGAGGGCGAGGCGCTCCAGGCCGTCGAGTCCGCCGAGGTCTGGGAGTTCCTGCGGCCCCTGGGCGGACGGCTGGTCCGCAACCTCGACCGCATGAGCGCGGCGCCCGCGGGCGGATGGTCCTGGCGTGGAGAGGACGGCTCGCCCGCCGCCACCGTGTTCACCATGAACCTGCTGTCCACGCGCAGCTCCCAGCTGAGCATCGTGGACATGACCCCCGTCAACATCTCCTGCACCGAACCCACGGCCGTCACCGTCGTGGACTCCCCGCCCGCGGGCGAGGCGTCCTATCCGGGAGTGACCGTCGACCTCCACCACGACGACCCGCAGCTGTACATCGCCGACGAGGGCCCCGACCGCGAGCAGCCGTACTTCAGCCGCAGGCGGATCGACCTCGGCGGCGGGCTGGACCCGGGCGGGCTGCGGGTGGAGGCGGTGGTGCACGACCGCTCGTGCGAGTGGGAGTTGAGCGCCCGCTACGTCGACGCCCGCGAGAACGAGGACGAGGTCGTCCTCCGCGACGGAGACCGGCCCTTCTTCGCCGAAGCGCTGCCCGACCGCCCCGAGCAGTACTGGGTGGCGGGCTACACGGTCTCCGACACCGAGGAACGCGCCTTCGTCTCGTGCGACGAGGTACCGAAGCCGCCCAGCTGTCCGCTCGCCCTGGCAAGCGGGGGGTAGCCGTCCCCGGCCGGTCGCCGGCCCGCCCCGGCACGGGCCCGCGGGCGCCCGGACGGGCGCGGGACCGGCCGGGCCCCTCGGCCCCGCGCGGTCCGGTCAGGCGCCGACGTAGGCCGCGAGGTGCTCGCCGGTGAGGGTGGAGCGGGCGGCGACGAGGTCGGCGGGCGTGCCCTCGAACACGATCCGGCCGCCGTCGTGGCCCGCCCCGGGGCCCAGGTCGATGATCCAGTCGGCGTGCGCCATGACCGCCTGGTGGTGCTCGACGACCACGACCGACTTCCCGGAGTCGACGAGCCGGTCGAGCAGGCCGAGCAACTGCTCGACGTCGGCCAGGTGCAGGCCGCTGGTCGGCTCGTCGAGGACGTAGACGCCGCCCTCCTCAGCCATGTGGACGGCCAGCTTGAGCCGCTGCCGCTCGCCGCCGGACAGGGTGGTCAGCGGCTGGCCCACCCTGAGGTAGCCGAGGCCGACGTCCTCCAACCGCCGCAGGATCCGCGCGGCCGCGGGCACCCTCGCCCCCTCGCCGTCGAAGAACGCGTGCGCCTCGGCCACCGACATCGCGAGCACCTCGCTGATGTCCCGGCCGTTGTCCGGACCGCCCAGGCGGTACTCCAGCACCTGCGGCTGGAACCTCCTGCCGTCGCACTCCTCGCACGGCGAGGCGACCGCGTCCATCATCGCCAGGTCGGTGTAGAGCACCCCGGCGCCGTTGCAGGCCGGGCAGGCGCCCTCGGAGTTGGCGCTGAACAGGGCCGGTTTCACGCCGTTGGCCTTGGCGAAGGCCTTGCGGACCGGGTCGAGCAGCCCGGTGTAGGTGGCAGGGTTGCTGCGCCGCGAGCCGCGGATCGCGCTCTGGTCCACCGACACCACGCCCGCGCCCGCGGGGACCGACCCGTGGACCAGCGAACTCTTCCCGCTGCCCGCCACGCCGGTCACCACGCACAGCACGCCCAGCGGCACGTCCACGTCGACGCCGCGCAGGTTGTTGGCGTCGGCGCCGCGGATCTCCAGGGCGCCGCGGGGCGTGCGCACCTTCGGCTTGAGCCGGGCCCGGTCGTCGAGGTGGCGGCCGGTGAGGGTGCCGCTGGCGCGAAGCCCCTCGACGCCGCCCTCGAAGACGATCCGCCCGCCGTCGTCACCGGCTCCGGGGCCGAGGTCGATCACGTGGTCGGCGATCGCGATGGTCTCCGGCTTGTGCTCCACGACGAGCACGGTGTTGCCCTTGTCGCGCAGCCGCAGCAGCAGGTGGTTCATCCGCTCGATGTCGTGCGGGTGCAGCCCGACGGTGGGCTCGTCGAAGACGTAGGTGACGTCGGTGAGCGAGGAGCCCAGGTGGCGGATCATCTTGGTGCGCTGCGCCTCGCCGCCCGAGAGCGTGCCTGAGGAGCGGTCGAGCGAGAGGTAGCCCAGCCCGATCTCCACGAACGAGTCGAGCGTGTGCCCCAGCTTCGCCAGCAGCGGCCCTGCGGAAGGCTCATCGAGGCCGCGGATCCAGGCGGCCAGGTCGCTGATCTGCATCGCGCACGCGTCGGCGATGCTGATCCCGCGGATCTTGGCGGACCGGGCCGCCTCGCTCAGGCGGGTGCCGTCGCACTCGGGGCAGGCGGTGAAGGTGACCGCCCGGTCCACGAACTCCCGGATGTGCGGCTGCATCGCCTCGCGGTCCTTGGACAGGAACGACTTCCTGATCTTGGGGATCAGCCCCTCGTAGGTGAGGTTGACACCCTCGATCCTCACCTTGACCGGTTCCTTGTGGAGGAAGTCGGCGAGTTCCGCCTCGGTGTAGTCGCGGATCGGTTTGTGGGGGTCCACGAAGCCCGACTCGGCGTAGACCCGCACCGTCCAGAAGTTGTCCGACTTCCAGCCGGGGATGGTGAACGCGCCCTCGGCGATCGACTTGGAGTCGTCGTAGAGCTGGGTGAGGTCGATGTCGGAGACCGCGCCCCGCCCCTCGCAGTGCGTGCACATGCCGCCGGTGCGGGTGAAGGTCTGCTTCACGGCCTTGCCGGTGCCGACCCTGATGGCGCCGCTCGCCTGGACCGAGGCGACGTTGAACGCGAACGCGTTGGGCGAGCCGACGTACGGTTTCCCGAGGCGGCTGAAGAGGATGCGCAGCAGCGAGTTGGCGTCGGTGGCGGTGCCCACCGTGGAGCGGATGTTGGCGCCCATCCGCTCCTGGTCGATGATGATCGCCGTGGTCAGCCCGTCGAGGACGTCGACGTCGGGCCTGGCCATCGTCGGCATGAGGCCCTGCACGAAGGCGCTGTAGGTCTCGTTGATCATCCGCTGCGACTCGGCGGCGATCGTGTTGAACACCAGGGAGCTCTTGCCCGAGCCGGAGACGCCGGTGAACACCGTCAGGCGACGCTTGGGTATCTCGACGCTGACGTCCCCGAGGTTGTTCTCGCGTGCGCCGTACACGCGGATCAGGTCGTGGCTGTCGGCGGCGTGCGGTTCGGGCGCCCCCGCGTCCGCCCTGGTGGCCGTGCTCATCTTGTCTCCCTCGGTCGGGCGAGGCCTCTGCGTCGGCGTCGTCTGGACCGGTCCCACCGGCGCCGGGCGACGGCCGTCGCGTGTCGGCCCGCGCGAGCGGTGGGGTCCGTGGTGCCCACGCTAGACGGGGGGCCGGGGGCGGCGCTTCTCGATTCCTGACCGGACGGATCGCCCCCCGGTCGCGCGGTCAGTCCATGGCGGCGCGGCCGTGGCGCCAGTAGCCGATGAAGGCGATGTCGTCCTTGGGTATGCCGTGTTGGCGTACGAGGGTGCGGCGCAGTTCGGTGGGCAGGGCGTTCTCTCCGGCGACGAAGCAGTAGGGTCGTCGTCCTTCGGGGGGCTTGGCGGTGCGTGCCGTTTCCAGGGCCAGTCGTCCGGGGACGGCGTGGGGGTCGGTGCGTGCCAGCCAGTGCACGTCCACTCCGGGCGGGGCGGTCACGGGGCGGACGTCGGCGCTGTCGGGCACTTCGAGGTAGGCCTGTCCTCGCAGGTGGGCGGGGGCCTGTTCGAGGATGGAGAGCAGTGCGGGGACGGCGCTCTCGTCGCCGACCAGCAGGTGCCAGTCGGCCTCCTCGGGCGGCAGGTAGTACACGCCGTCCGCGAGCATGCCCGCCTCGTCGCCGGGAACGGCCCCGGCGGCCCAGGCGGAGGCGGGACCGGCGTCGCCGTGGTCCACGAACTCGATGTCCATCTCCAGCGCCTCGGCGTCGAAGCGGCGCACCGAGTAGCTGCGCACGTGCGGCTGGCGGCTCGGGGGCATGGCGCGGAGTTGCTCGAACCACCGCTTGTCGGCGTCGGCGGGCATGTGCAGCCGGTCCTGGCCCGCGCGGGGCAGGAACAGGCGCACGAACTGGTCCCGGCCGAGGAAGGCGAAGTCGGCCAGTCCGGCGCCGCCCAGGGTCACCGTGACGAAGTGCTTGCTCAGGCGCTCGGTCCGCACCACGCGGGTGCGGATCATGGCGCGGTGGCCGGGCTGTTCGACGCGCACGGGACCTCTTCTTCCTTGCCTGGGGACGCGGGGGCGGACCGCCTCCAGGTGAGGTTAGCCGAACCTTGCTTCGGCGGTGTCGCGGGATGCGGAACAGCGGGCACCGGAGACTTCGGGGTGCCGCCGGAGGGCCGGTCCGTGCGGTCGCGGGGACTGCTCCCGGCTTCTGCCCCTCTGGTGTGAAATATAAATCTACGTGGCAAAGGTGCGACTTGTCCGTTTTGCTCTCAACCTGGGGCATCCCCGTCCCGAGGCCGGATCCCGCGACGGGACACGACTGTCGTCACCGTGTCGGAGAATCGGCGTATGACACAGGCAGCACACCGACACCACGCCATCGACTACCTGGAGCTCACGGTCACCGACCTGGACCGGGCGCGGCGCTTCTACTCCGAGGCGTTCGGGTGGCGCTTCAACGACTACGGCCCCGGCTACGCGGGCATCCAGAACCCCGAGGGGCCGGACGCGCCCGAGGTGGGCGGCCTCGCGCTGGGCGGGGAGACGCGCGCGGGCGGCCCCTTCGTCCTGCTGTACTCGGCCGACCTGGACCGTTCGGTCGAGGACGTGGAGGGCGCGGGCGGCCGTGTGGTGCAGGGCCCCTACGCCTTCCCCGGCGGGCGCCGCTTCCACTTCACCGACCCCAGCGGCAACGAACTGGGCGTCTGGGCCGAGGCCTGATGGGCGGGCAGGCGCAGGCGGGGGGCGACCCCGCCGTGGAGCACCTGGCCGCGACCCTGCGCCGCCGCCGGGAGGAATTGGCGGGCGCGGAGGGGGTGCGGATCGGAAACGGCCTGGTCGTGCACGCGGTCACCACGCACATGTGGGCGGGAGTGCCGGTCCCCGCCGTGGCCTGCCACGCCTCCGTCGACCCGCTGCGCCTGCGCGCCTCCGCCGGGCCGGTGACCTGTCGCAGGTGCCTGGCCCAGAGCGGTCAGGAGCGCCAGCGGCAGGTGCCCGGACAGACCGCGCTGGAGGTGTGACCGGTCGCGGCCCGTCGCGGTCACGCGGGGCCCGGTCCCGGGCTCGGCTCCGCCCCCGCGGTCTCCCGCCGCCCGGCTCAGGCGGGGCCCGACGCCCCTTCGCCGCCGGGGGAGACGCGGCCGGTGTGGCGGGCGACGGCCTCGTTGAGGACCGCGCAGGCGCGGCGCAGGTCGGCGGGG
Source organism: Nocardiopsis synnemataformans DSM 44143 (assembly GCA_000340945.1). Lineage (GTDB taxonomy): Bacteria > Actinomycetota > Actinomycetes > Streptosporangiales > Streptosporangiaceae > Nocardiopsis > Nocardiopsis synnemataformans. Next base: position 8,613 of record ANAW01000098.1, read on the forward strand.
TGCGCTGACCCGTAGCCGAGGATCAGCCCGTGCACGGTCGGTGCGCCGTGGCTGGCCCGTGAGGTGTCGTCCACCAGGACGCCCCGTTCGGCGGCCTCGGCGACCACGGGGGCGACGGCGCGGGCGGGCAGCGGGAGCAGGACGTGCAGGCCCGCGGTGTCCCCGGTGGGGCGCGTGGTGAGGAGGTCGATCAGCATTGCGCGGCGGCGGGCGTACTCCAGGCGCATGCGGCGCAGGTGCCGGTCGAGGTCGCCGCGTTCCAGCAGCAGGGCGGTCGCGGCCTGGGTCGGGACGCTGGTGCGGTCCGACAGGTCGTGGCGGACGGCGGCCAGGCGTTCCAGCAGCGGGGGTTCGGCGACGATCCAGCCGATGCCCAGGTCGGGGGAGAGGGTCTTGGAGAGGGTGCCGAGCAGGATGACGCGGTCGGGGTCCAGGCCGTAGAGGGCGGGCAGGGGTGCCACGTCGTAGCGGAACTCGGCGTCGTAGTCGTCCTCCACGACCATCGCCGCGCTCTGGCGGGCCCAGGCCAGGAGGCGTTCGCGGCGGGGGATGGGCAGCCGTCCGCCGAGGGGGTACTGGTGGGCGGGCGTGGTGTGGACGAGGGACAGGTCGCCGGGCAGGTGTTCGGTGAGGATGCCGTCGTGGTCGACGGGGCAGGGGAGCACGTGGGCTCCGCGGGCGGCCAGGATGGTGCGGGCCTTCTGGTAGCCGGGTTCCTCCACGCCCGCGCGGGTGCCCGCGCCGAGCAGGGCGGCTCCGACCAGGTCGAGGCCGTTGCCGGTGCCGCGGGTGACCATGACGTTCTCGGGGCCGATGCGTACTCCGCGGGTGCGGCGCAGGTGTCCGGCCAGGAGCGCGCGCAGCCGGGGCAGGCCGCGGGGATCGGGGTCCTCGTCGAGGGGTTGTTCGGCCGCGTGCCGCCAGGCCCTGCGCCAGGCGGCGCGGTCGTGGTCGCGGACCCAGGGTGCGCCGGGGCGCAGGTCGATCATGCCCTGGTGGCGGGCCTGTTCCCGGGAGGGGCGCGGGGCGGTCGCTCGCACGGTGGGGGTCGCGGTGGTGGACAGGGCGCCGTGCCGGTCGGTGGCGGACGGGGCACCGGGCCCGCTGGTGCCGCCGCTCCCGCGGGTGGCGTGTCCAGGGGCGGTGTGCCCGCTGGTGCCGTGTCCGTCGGCGGCGGCGGGGGGTCCGCTGGCGGAGGGCGGGGCGCTGTGCTCGGCGACGAAGGTGCCCGAGCCGTGGCGTCCCTCCAGCCACCCCTCGGCGTAGAGCTGCTGGTAGGCCTCGGTGACCACGGTCCTGCTCACGCCCAGCTGCGCGGCGAGGGCGCGGCTGGAGGGCAGGCGCTCCCCGGATGCGAGCGTCCCGCCGGACATGGCCTCGCGCAGCGCGTCGGACAGCTGCACCGTGAGGGGGCGGCCGACGGAGCGGTCGAGGCGGAAGGCCGGTTCGGCCAGGCGGCGGGGCACAGTGGTCCTTCGTTTTCGGGCAGAAGTGGCCATGGTCGGAAGGTCCACTTGCTTTCTAGGCTAACGCCATGCTCTCCACGACAGAACGCACCAGGCTGCGCCGCAACAAGCACAAGGCCCGGACCGACCGGGCGGACCTGTACGACCTCCTGGACGAGGGGGTGGTGTGCCACCTGGGGGTGGTGGTCGACGGCGCGCCCATGGTGGTGCCCACCGCCTACGGGCGGGTGGGCGACACCCTGTACCTGCACGGTTCGACCGGTGCGCGGTCGCTGCGCGCGGGCGGGGAGGTGTGCGTGACCGTGACCCTGCTGGACGGCCTGGTGCTGGCCAGGTCGCTGTTCAACCACTCGGTCAACCACCGCTCCGCGATGGTCTACGGCGTGCCGCGGGTGGTCGAGGACGAGCGGGAGCAGTTGGAGGGGTTGCGCGCGCTGACCGAACAGTTGGTTCCGGGGCGGTGGGAGGAGGCCCGCGAGCCGACCGCGAAGGAGCTGGCGGCCACGCGCGTGCTGGCGCTGTCGCTGGAGGAGGCGTCGGTGAAGGTGCGCACGGGGCCGCCGGATGACGACGAGGAGGACCTGGGACTTCCCGTGTGGGCGGGTGTGCTGCCGGTGCGGCAGGTGTTCGGGGCGCCGGAGCCGGACCCGGGTCTGGCTCCGGGGCTGGAGGTTTCGGCCAGTGCGGCGGAGCGGTCCCTGTCGCGGCCGTCGCTCTCCTGAGGACGGCCGTGCGGCGGGCGGGCCGTCGCCGGTCCGCCCNGCGGGTCCGTTGCGGGTTCGCGGCGTCGGGTCGCGCCGGAAGGGGCCCGTGCGGGAGGTCCGCGGCGGAGGCGAAACGGCGTCCGGGAAAACGGCGGCGGTCGCGCGAGCGGGCATTCTTTGGCCTATTGGATAGGCCAATAGTCCTTTATGCCGACACGTGCGCCGGACGGACGCCGTCCTGGTCACCGCCACCGCGGGAGGCGGCCGTCCGATGTGGCGAACCTCGCGTGAAACAGGAGCGGGGCGGCACGGCCGGGCGTTTTTTGTGGAGTTCCCACAACGCATCGGCTTCGCTATGCGTGGTTCGGACCATTGGTGTACCCGGCGGTAATCGACCAGGGTAGAAAGGGTAGGTGCAGGCGACGCTCCGAGACCCGGACGTCGCCTTCTGCGCGTGGGTACTTGGGAGGCTCAACCGGTGTTCAGTCGTGTCGCCATCGTCAACCGTGGAGAGGCCGCGATGCGGCTCATCCACGCTGTCCGGGACCTCTCAGCGGAAACCGGCGCGCGGATCGAGACGGTGGCCCTCCACACCGACGCCGACCGCGACGCGACCTTCGTCCGCGAGGCCGACGTCGCCTACTCGCTGGGCGCCGCCTCGGCCCGCCCCTACCTCGACCACGCCGTCCTGGAGCGCGCGCTGGTCCGGACCAAGGCCGACGCCGCGTGGGTGGGCTGGGGTTTCGTCGCCGAGGACCCGGCCTTCGCCGAGCTGTGCGAGAGGATCGGCGTCACCTTCGTCGGGCCCAGCGCCGAGGCCATGCGCAAGCTCGGCGACAAGATCGGCGCCAAGCTGATCGCCGAGGAGGTCGGCGTCCCGGTCGCGCCGTGGAGCCGGGGCGAGGTCGCCACCCTGGAGGAGGCGCTGCGCGCCGGTGACGAGATCGGCTACCCGCTGATGCTCAAGGCCACCGCGGGCGGCGGCGGGCGCGGCATCCGCATGGTCGCCTCGGGCGAGGACCTGGCCGAGGCCTACGAGCGCACCAGCCAGGAGGCGCTGCGCGCCTTCGGCTCCGGCGTGGTCTTCCTGGAGCGCCTGGTCACCGGCGCCCGCCACGTCGAGGTCCAGATCATCGCCGACGGGCAGGGCACGGCGTGGGCGCTGGGCGTGCGCGACTGCTCGGTGCAGCGGCGCAACCAGAAGATCATCGAGGAGTCGGCCTCCCCGGTCCTGGACGCGGAGCAGACCGCGCAGCTCAAGGCGTCGGCCGAGCGGCTGGCGCTGGCCGTGGACTACCGCGGCGCGGGCACCGTCGAGTTCCTGTACCACCCCGGTGAGAAGCTGTTCGCGTTCCTGGAGGTCAACACCCGCCTCCAGGTCGAGCACCCGATCACCGAGCTCACCACCGGCACCGACCTGGTCCGGCTCCAGCTGCACGTGGCCGGCGGCGGAAGGCTGGAGGGCCCCCAGCCGGTCGAGTCCGGCCACGCCGTCGAGGCCCGGCTCAACGCCGAGGACCCCGACCGCGACTTCGCGCCCGCCCCGGGCCGCATCGCGCGCCTGGTCCTGCCCACCGGGCCCGGCGTGCGCGTGGACACCGGCGTGCGCGAGGGCAACACCATCCCGGCCGACTTCGACTCGATGATCGCCAAGGTCATCGCCTACGGCCGCGACCGCGAGCAGGCGCTGGGCAGGCTGCGCCGCGCGATGGCCGAGACCACGGTGATCATCGAGGGCGGCGCGACCAACAAGAGCTTCGTGCTCGACCTGCTCGACCAGCCCGAGGTGATCGACGCCAGCGCCGACACCGGCTGGATCGACCGCGTGCGCGCCCAGGGGCGCCTGGTCAGCCACCGCCACTCCGCGGTGGCCCTGGCCGCGGCCGCGATCGAGGCCTACCAGGACGAGGAGGAGGTCAGCCGCCAGCGGCTGGTGTCCCCCCCGCNGCTGGACCTGAAGCTGCGCGGCGTGGGCTACCGGGTGAGCGTGGCCCGGGTCGGGCACCGGCGGTTCCGCGTCGGCGTCTCCGGTGGCGGCGACGTGCACCCGGCGGACGTGGAGGTCGAGCGCTTCGACGCGCACAGCGGCCAGATCGTGGTCAACGGCCGCCGGTTCCGGCTGGTGTCGGCCACGCACGGGCCGGTGCACCTGGTCGAGGTCGACGGCGTCACGCACCGGATCAGCCGCGACGAGGGCGGCGTGGTCCGCTCCCCGGCGCCCGCCCTGGTGGTGGCGACGCCGTTGGCGGTCGGCGACGAGGTCGACTCCGGCGCGCCCGTCCTGGTGCTGGAGAGCATGAAGATGGAGACGGTGCTGCGCGCGCCGTTCCGCGCCCGGGTGCGCGAGTGCCCGGTGTCAGTGGGCAGCCAGGTCGAGACCGGTGCGCCGCTGATGCGGTTGGAGCCGCTGTCCGACGAGGGCGCCGAGGAGGCGGAGTCGGACGTGGAGGCCGTCGCCATCGAGCTTCCCGAGGAGCCCGAGGAGGTCCCCGCGGCCGAGCGCGTGGAGCGCGGTCTCCAGGACCTGCGCGGCCTGCTGCTGGGCTTCGACGCCGACCCGCACGACCGCGGGCGGGTGCTGGCCGACTACCTGGCCGCGCGCGCCGAGCTGGGCGGGCGTCCGGTCGAGGGCGAGCTGGACCTGTTCGCCGTGTTCGCCGACCTGTGCGAGCTGAGCCGCAACAAACCGGGCGGGGAGCTGGACACCGAGCCGCACGGCTCGGTGCACAGCCCGCGCGAGTTCTTCCACAGCTACCTCCAGAGCCTGGACGTGGAGCGCGCCGGGGTGAGCGAGGGCTTCCGGGCCAAGCTCACCCGGGTCCTGGCCCACTACGGGGTCGCCGACCTGGACCGCACCCCGGAGCTGGAGGCCGCGGTCTTCCGGATCTTCCTGGCCCAGCAGAACACGGGCGCCGCGCTGGCGATCGTGTCGGAGCTGCTGCGCCGCTGGCTGGCGGGCGGGCCGCCCGCGGAGGCGCTCAGCGAGCGCGCCGGGCTCGCCCTGGAGCACCTGGTGGAGGCCACGCAGGTGCGCTTCCCCACGGTGTCGGACCTGGCCCGCGGTGTGGTCTTCCGCTGGTTCGCCCAGCCGCTGCTGCGCCGCAACCGGGCCCGGGTCTACGCCGCGGTGCGTGACGGGCTGCGCCACCTGGACCGCGACCCCGACGCGCCGGACCGGGCGGAGCGGATCCAGGCCATGGTGGCCAGCGCCGAGCCGCTGGTGCGGCTGGGGGGGCCGCGCCNAGCGCATGGGGCGGGCCGGGCGCGACCACGCCCCGCTGCTGGAGGTGCTGACCCGCCGCTACTACGGCAACCGCGGGCTGTCCCAGGTCACCGCCCGCGAGGTCGGGGGCTGCCGGTTCGTCACCGCCGAGCACAACGGCGCGGGTGGCCTGACGCGCCTGGTCACGACCGCCGTCGACATCGCCGCCCTGCCCGACGCCGTGGGCGCGGTCGGTGAGCTCGCCGCCGACGTCGCCGAGCACGGGCTGGCGGCCGACCTCTACGTCACCTGGGAGGACCAGCCCGACGCCGACGCGATGGCGGTGCGGCTCGGGCGGCTCCTGGCCGAGAACCCGCTGCCCGCGGGCGTGCGCCGGGTCACCGCCACCGTCGCCGGTACCAGCGGCGCGGTGATGCACCACCACTTCACCTTCCGGCCCGAGGGCGGGGGCTTCGCCGAGGACCGGCTGATCCGCGGCCTGCACCCGCAGATCGCCCGGCGCCTGCAGCTTCAGCGCCTGCGCGAGTTCGACCTCACCCGGCTGCCCTCGGCCGATGAGGAGATCTACCTGTTCAGGGCGGTGGCCAAGAGCAACCCGGCCGACGAGCGCCTCTTCGCGATGGGCCAGGTCCGCGACCTGACGCCGCTGCGCGAGGCGGACGGGCGCCTGGTCGCGCTGCCCGCGCTGGAGGACACGGTCACCGGGTGCCTGGACGCGATCCGCAACATCCAGGCGCAGCGTCCGCACAACCGGCGCTTCGATACCAACCGCATCATGATGTACGTGTGGCCGTCGACCGAGCTGACCCCCGAGGAGCTGGAGACGCTGGTCCAGCGGCTGCTGCCGACCACGGCCGGGGCGGGGCTGGAGGAGGTCCAGTTCCTGGCCCGCCAGCGCACGTCCTCCGGTGAGCTGACCGAGGTCGCGGTGCGCATCAGTTTGGACCAGGGCCAGGACGCGCGGGTCCACGTCGAGGAGCCCTCGACCGAGCCGGTGCTGCCGCTGGACGACTACCGCCAGAAGGTGCTGCGCGCGGCCCGTCGCGGGACCGTCTACCCCTACGAGCTGACCGGTCTGCTGTCCGGTCCGGGCGGCGGTTTCACCGAGTACGACCTGGACGACAACGGTGTGCTGGTTCCGGTCGACCGGCCGCGGGGGCACAACTCCGCGGCGATCGTGGCCGGTGTGGTCACGACGCCGACCGTGCGCCACCCCGAGGGTGTGACGCGCGTGGTGCTGTTGGGCGACCCGACCAAGGCGCTGGGCGCGCTCTCGGAGCCCGAGTGCTCGCGGGTGATCGCCGCGCTGGACCTGGCCGAGTCGATGCGGGTGCCGCTGGAGTGGTTCGCGCTGTCGGCGGGCGCGCGGATCTCGATGTCCTCGGGCACCGAGAACATGGACTGGGTCGCGGCCGCGCTCAAGCGGATCGTGGAGTTCACCCAGGACGGCGGCGAGGTCAACATCGTGGTCGCGGGCATCAACGTCGGCGCCCAGCCGTACTGGAACGCCGAGGCGACGATGCTCATGCACACCAAGGGCATCCTGGTGATGACGCCGGACTCGGCGATGGTGCTCACCGGCAAGCAGTCGCTGGACTTCTCCGGCGGCGTGTCGGCCGAGGACAACTTCGGCATCGGCGGCTACGACCGGGTGATGGGCCCCAACGGGCAGGCGCAGTACTGGGCGCCGAACCTGGCCTCGGCCCGCGACGTGCTCATGGCGCACTACGACCACACCTACGTCGTGCCGGGGGAGGAGGCGCCGCGCCGGGCCCGGACCGCCGACCCGGTCGACCGCGACGTCTCGGCCTTCCCGCACGCGGTGGCGGGCAGCGACTTCACCACCGTCGGCGAGATCTTCTCCGCTGAGCACAACCCGGACCGCAAGAAGCCGTTCGACATCCGCACGGTGATGCGGGCGCTCTCGGACCAGGACCACGCGGTGCTGGAGCGCTGGGCGGGGATGGCCGACGCCGACACGGCGGCGGTGCAGGACGTGCACATCGGCGGCTGGCCGGTGTGCCTGGTGGGGATCGAGTCGCGGTCGGTGCCGCGGCACGGGTTCCCGCCCACCGACGGCCCCGACACCTACACCGCGGGCACGCTGTTCCCCCGTTCGTCCAAGAAGGTGGCGCGGGCGATCAACGCGGCGTCGGGCAACCGGCCGCTGGTGGTGCTGGCGAACCTGTCCGGGTTCGACGGCTCGCCGGAGTCGCTGCGCAAGCTCCAGCTGGAGTACGGGGCCGAGATCGGCCGGGCGATCGTCAACTTCGACGGCCCGATCGTGTTCTGCGTGATCTCGCGCTACCACGGCGGCGCGTTCGTGGTGTTCTCCAAGGCGCTCAACCCGAACATGACGGTGCTCGCGCTGGAGGGCTCGTTCGCCTCGGTGCTGGGCGGGGCCCCGGCGGCGGCCGTGGTGTTCGCCGGTGAGGTCAACACCCGCACCGCGAGCGACCCGCGGGTGACCGGGCTGCAGGAGCAGGTGTCGGCGGCCAGCGGCGCCGAGCGGGCCGCGCTCAACGCGCGGCTGGCCGAGACGCAGTCCTCGGTGCGGGCGGAGAAGCTCGGCGAGGTCGCCGCGGAGTTCGACCGGGTGCACAGCATCCAGCGCGCGGTCGAGGTGGGTTCGGTGGACGCGATCATCAGCGCCGCCGAGCTGCGGCCGCGCATCATCGAGGCCGTCGAGCACGGCATGAAGCGCTAGGGCCCCGGGCGTGAGTGGCCGCGGGTGGACCGCGGCCGCTCACGCGGGCCGACAGGGCGGGGTCGCGGCGGCAGGCCGCGGTCCCGCCCCGTCGTCGTGCGCGGGTCCGCCGTCCAGGGCCGCGCTGCGGGTGTTCCCCGGCGCGCGGTCCTTGGCGGTGCGGTCAGCGGATCCTGTCGCCGTACACGTGGTCGACCGGCATGGTCATGAGCACCCTGCGCTCGGAGACCATGGCCGACCGGTACTCCTCCCAGTCGGGGTGTTCTCCGGCGGCGAGGCGGTAGTAGTCCACCAGCGAATCGACCTCGGGGCCGTGGGGGTCGGTGCCCGGTCCGGCGAGGGTGGCGACGCCCTCGGCGGTGGCCCAGGCCCAGCCGTCGGGGCTGGTGACCTGGAGTGTGGCGCGCGGGTCGCGGCGCAGGTTCGCCGTCTTGGCCCGGCCCTCGGTCATGGAGACGTGGAGGAGGTCGGTCTCGGTGTCGTAGAAGGGCTGGACGGGGGAGAGCTGGGGGCGGCCGTCGGCCTTGATGGTGGCCAGGACGCCGAGCCTGCTCTGGGCGAGCAGTGCGCGCGGGTCGAACGTCGTCGCGGTCATGTCCGGAAAACCCCTCTCTGCCGGGTGCTGGCGGTACGCGGTGGTGCGGGGCCGTGTGCGGCCGGTCACGAGCCTATCCCCGAGGGCGCGCGGAACAGCTCGATCATCGCCGCGTAGCCCTCGCCGCCGTGCCCGGCCCGCCTGGCCGTGCCCTCTACGGACCCCGCCAAGGCCGTGGCTGCGAGGGGCGGATGCCGAGGTGGCGACGCGGGCGCGGCCCCTGCGGGCCTCTCGGCCGCGGAGGGCCGAGGGGGCCTTGATAGTCTGCCGGGGCCAGTCGTACCACGTACGTGGTCAGGGAATCCGGTGCGAATCCGGAACTGACGCGCAGCGGTGAGGGGGACGGGCAGGGTACTCACGCCACTGGGGCGGGGCCGCGGCGACCACAGCGCCGACGCGGGACCGACCTGGGAAGGCACCCTGTCCGGGCGAACCCGAGTCCGAAGACCTGCTGGCCCCTCCGCGTCGAGTGCGCGGAGGCGTCCCGTGCCAGGCTCCGCGTTCGAGCCCCGACATCCAAGGCATGCCCATGCTGCGTCACGCCCCGCGCCCCCTTCCCCTCCTGCTCTCCTCCGCTCTGCTGCTCACCGCCTGCGCCCCCTCCCCGGACGGGGGGAGCGGCGCGACGGAGGCCGCCGACGGCGCCCGCACGGTCGACAACTGCGGACACGAGGTGAGCGTCGGCGCCCCGCCCGAGCGCGTCGTCTCCCTCAACCAGGGCAGCACCGAGATCCTGCTCTCCCTGGGCCTGGCGGACCGCCTCGTCGGCACCGCCACCTGGACCGACCCGGTCATGGAAGGTCTGGAGGAGGCCAACGAGGGCGTCCCCCGCCTGGCCGACAACGCGCCCTCCTTCGAGGTGGTCCTGGACGCCGAACCGGACTTCGTGACCGCCTCCTTCGTCTCCACGCTCGGCACGGGCGGCGTCGCCACCCGCGAGCAGTTCCAGGAGCTGGGGGTGCCCACCTACGTCTCCCCGACCGACTGCGCCGCGGGCAAGGACAACGACAGCGGGGGAGACGGCTCGCGCAGCGAACCGCTCACCCTCGACGCGGTCTACGGCGAGATCCGCGACCTGGCCCTGCTGTTCGGGGTCGAGGAACGCGGAGAGGAGCTGATCGCCGAACTGGAGGGGCGGGTGGAGGCGGCCACCGGGGACCTGGACGCCTCCGGGGTCTCCCTCATGTACTGGTTCGCCAACTCCCAGTCGCCCTACCTCGCGGGCTGCTGCGGCGCCCCCGGCGTCATCACCCGCGCGGTCGGCGCCCGGAACGCCTTCGACGACACCCACGACGAGTGGCCCCAGATCAACTGGGAGACCGTCGCCGACCGCGACCCCGACGTCATCGTGCTCGGCGACCTGACCCGCGAGTCCCAGACGGCCGAGACCGCCGACGCCAAGACCGCGTTCCTGGAGTCCCACCCCGCCACCCGCGAGCTCACCGCCGTGCGCGAGGAGCGCTACGTCCTGCTCAGCGGCCAGGCCATGAACCCCTCGATCCGCACGGTCGAGGGGATCGAGCAGGTCGCCGACGGTCTGCGCGGCCTCGGGCTCACCCGGTGAGCGGTGCGCGTCTGGCGCTGCTCTCCTGCGGCGGGCTGGTGCTCCTGGCCGTGTCGGTCTCGGTCGCGGTGACCATCGGCCCCGCCGACATCACCACGGCCGAGGTCTGGAGGTCGGTCGCCGCGCGGCTGGGGTTGGGCGAGAGCCGCCTGACGCCGCTGCGCGAGGGCATCGTGTGGAACCTGCGCATGCCCCGCACCCTGCTCGCCGCGGTGTGCGGGGCGGGGCTGGCCCTGTGCGGCGCGGTCATGCAGTCCCTGCTGCGCAACCCGCTGGCGGACCCCTTCGTGCTCGGGGTGTCCTCGGGGGCCTCCACCGGGGCGGTCGCCGTGCTGGTCCTGGGGTGGGGCGGCGCGGTGGTGTCGCTGTCGGCGGGCGCCTTCGTCGGCGCCCTGCTCTCCTTCGGGCTGGTGGTGCTGCTCGCGCACACCCTGGGCGCGAGCATGGACCGCGTGGTGCTGTCGGGGGTGGCGGCCATGCAGCTGTTCTCGGCGCTGACCTCGTTCATCGTGCTGACCTCGGCCGACGCCGAGACCACGCGGGGCGTGCTGTTCTGGCTGCTGGGCTCGCTCAGCGGCGCGGGGTGGGACGACGTGGTGCTGTGCGCGGCGGTGCTGGCCGGTGTGCTCGCGGTGTGCCTCGCGCACACCACCACCCTGGACGCGTTCGCCTTCGGCGAGGAGGCCGCGGCGAACCTGGGCGTGCGGGTGGCCCGCGCCCGCATGGTGCTGCTGTGCGCCACCGCGCTGCTCACCGCGGCCCTGGTCAGCGCGGCCGGGGCGATCGGCTTCGTGGGGCTGGTCCTGCCGCACGCGGCCCGCGCGCTCACCGGCGCGGCGCACGCCAGGCTCCTGCCGGTCACCGCGCTGGCGGGCGCCGTCTTCCTGGTGTGGGTGGACACGGTCGCCCGCACCGCGCTGGACCCGCAGGAGATCCCGGTGGGGGTGGTGACCTCCCTCATCGGGGTGCCCGCCTTCATCGCCGTGCTCTACCGCGCAAGGAGGCACGCATGACCCATTCCGACCGGGCGCGGGTCCGGGGCCGCGGCGGCGGTCCGTCCGCGACAGCGCCGGAGAGGGACACCGCGCCGGAGGTGCCCGGCGGAGGACAGGACCGCGGCCGGGGAACGTCCGTCGACGATGGTGGCGGGCGGTGGGAGGACGGCGGCCCGTCCGCGCGCCAGGCGCCCCCGACCGAGGACGGCCGACGACTCACGGGGGACGACCGGGCGCGGCACGGCGCGCCCGGCGGGACCGGTCTGCACGCCGAGCGGGTGAGCCGCCTCATCGGCGGCGGGCTCGTCCTGGACGGCGTCACCCTCGCTCCGCGCCCCGGCGAGACCGTCGGCCTGCTCGGCCCCAACGGTTCGGGCAAGTCCACACTGCTGCGGCTGCTCGCGGGCGTCCTCACGCCCTCCGCGGGGGTGGTCGCCCTCGACGGGACGCCGCTCGGCCGGACCGCGCGCCGTTCGGTGGCGCGGCGCGTGGCCACCGTCGAACAGAACGCGCACACCCAGACCGAGCTGACCGTCCGCGACGTGGTGTCCCTGGGGCGCATCCCCCACCGCCGCGCCTGGACGCCCATGTCCGCGACCGACGCGGGCGCCGTCACGGCGGCACTGGAGCGCACCGGCCTGACCGGCACCGCCGACCGGTCCTGGCACACGCTCTCCGGCGGGGAGCGCCAGCGCGCCCAGATCGCCCGGGCCCTGGCCCAGGAACCGAGCGAGCTGCTGCTCGACGAGCCGACCAACCACCTCGACATCCAGTACCAGCTCGACCTCATGGAGCTGGTCGCGGGCCTGCCGGTCACCACCGTCGTCGCCATGCACGACCTCAACCTGGCCGCGATGTACTGCGACCGGCTGCTGGTGCTGCGGGGCGGGCGCGTCGTCGCCGAGGGCACGCCCTCGCAGGTCCTGACCCCCTCCCTCATCGAGGAGGTCTACGGGGTCCGGGCCGAGGTCGCGCCCGGCCCCGGGCACCCGGTGATCCGCTTCCTGCGCCGCGGCGCCGAACCGTCCCGCCCCCGTGACGCCTCCGTCGCGCGGGCGCGGACAACCCCCGGACCCGAGCGGTCCGACCGACGATGGGGAGCCACCCCCGAAGGAGGAATCCGGCCATGACGGTACGGATCGCACTGCTGTCCACGTCCGACACCGATCTGCTCTCCGCGCGGGCCAGCGACCGCGCGTACGCGTGGGCCAACCCCTCCCGCGCCTCCGACACCGAGCTCACCGGCGTCGTCGAGGGCGCCGACCTGGTGGTGGTGCGGCTGCTCGGCTCCCCGCACGACCTGTGGCGGGGGCTGGCCGACGTCCGGGAACGGGGCACGCCGCTGGTCGTCCTGGGCGGTGAGCAGCAGCCCAGCGCCGAACTGATGGAGCACTCCACCGTCCCGATCGGCGTGGCGGCCGACGCCCACCGCTACCTGGCCGAGGGCGGTCCCGCCAACCTCGCGCGCCTGCACGCCTTCCTGTCCGACACCGTGCTGCTGACCGGTGAGGGGTTCGAGGCGCCCGCGCCCGTCCCGCTGTGGGGCTTCGCCCACCCGTCGCCCACCATCGCCGGGGGGAGCGCTCCGCGCCGAGAACCGGCTACCACCCTCAACAGACGCCTTCGGCGCAGTTCCTCGCAGCGCGGCCTGCCGCAGGACTCCGCGCTCCCGGCGCCCACCACACCCGACGGGCGGCCCTCGGCCGCGGGCCCCTCCTCTGGCGAAGGCCTTCCGAGGGTGGGCATCCTCTACTACCGGGCGCACGAGGCGGGCGGCAACACCGCGTTCGCGCACGCCCTGGCCGACGCCGTCGACGCGACCGGACAGGCCGTGGGCGTGCCCGTGTTCGCCGGGTCGCTGCGCTCGGCGCCCGACGACCTCTACGAGGCGCTCGGCGGCTTCGACGCCCTGGTGGTCACCGTCCTGGCGGCGGGCGGCAGCGTGCCCGCGTCCGCGAGCGCGGGCGGGGACGACGAGGCGTGGGACGTGGAGCGGATGGCGGCCCTGGACATCCCCGTCCTCCAGGGGCTGTGCCTGACGAGCCCCCGCGCCGACTGGGAGGCCTCCGACGACGGCGTCACCCCGCTGGACTCGGCGAGCCAGATCGCCATCCCCGAGTTCGACGGCCGCATCATCACCGTGCCCTTCTCCTTCAAGGAGATCGACCGCGACGGCCTGCCCCGCTACGTCGCCGACCCCGAGCGCTGCGCCCGCCTGGCCGGGATCGCGGTCGCCCACGCCCGGCTGCGGCACGTGCCCCCCGCCGACAAGCGGATCGCGCTCGTCCTGTCCGCCTACCCCACCAAGCACTCCCGCATCGGCAACGCCGTCGGGCTCGACACGCCCCGCTCACTGGTGCGCCTGCTGCGCCGGATGCGCGCCGAGGGCTACGACCTGGGTGAGCCCGGCGCCCTGCCCGGACTGGACCTGCCCGACGACACCGAGGCCGGGGACGCGCTGATCCACGCCCTGATCGCGGCGGGCGGCCAGGACGAGGACTGGCTGACCTCCGTGCAGCTGACCGACGCCCAGGTGCGGATCACGCCCGAGGAGTACGCCGCCTGGACCGAGGGCCTGCCCGCCCCGCTGAGGGAGGCGATGGCCGAGGCGTGGGGGGCCGCGCCCGGCAGGCTCTACGTCAACGACGCGGGCGAGCTGGTCCTCGCCGCGCTGCGCGCGGGCAACGTCGTCGTCCTGGTCCAGCCCCCGCGCGGCTTCGGGGAGAACCCGATCGCCATCTACCACGACCCCGACCTGCCCCCCAGCCACCACTACCTGGCCGCGTACCGCTGGCTGGAGCACGGCTTCGGCGCCCACGCCGTCGTCCACCTGGGCAAGCACGGTTCGCTGGAGTGGCTGCCCGGCAAGAACGCCGCGCTCTCGGCCGCCTGCGCCACCGACGCGGTGCTCGGCGACCTGCCGCTCGTCTACCCGTTCCTGGTCAACGACCCGGGCGAGGGCGCCCAGGCCAAGCGCCGCGCCCACGCCACGGTCGTGGACCACCTCATCCCGCCGATGGCCCGCGCGGAGTCCTACGGCGACATCGCCCGCCTGGAGCAGCTCCTCGACGAGCACGCCAACATCGCGGCCATGGACCCGGCCAAGCTGCCCGCGGTCCGGGGCGAGATCTGGTCGCTGATGCGCGCGGCGGAGCTGCACCGCGACCTCGGCCTGGAGGAGCGGCCCGACGACGAGGAGTTCGACGACTTCCTGCTCCACGTCGACGGCTGGCTGTGCGAGATCAAGGACGCGCAGATCCGCGACGGCCTGCACGTGCTCGGCGAGGCACCTCAGGGCGATGCCCGGGTGAACCTGGTCCTGGCCGTCCTGCGCGCCGCCCAGGTGTGGGGAGGTGTGGGTGCGGCGGTGCCCGGGCTGCGCTCGGCCCTGGGTCTGAAGGAGGACGCGCCCACCACCGAGGTCGACCGGGTGGAGGTCCTGGCCCGCGGCCTCGTGGAGCGGATGGAGGCCGCGGGCTGGGACCCGGCCGCCGCCTCCGGCCTGCACGACGACCCCGGGGTGCGCGCCGTCCTGGAGTTCGCCGCCGCGCAGGTGGTGCCCCGCCTGGCCCGCACCACCGACGAACTCGACCACGTCGTGCACGCCCTGGCGGGCGGCTTCGTCCCGGCGGGCCCCTCCGGCTCCCCGCTGCGCGGCCTGGTCAACGTGCTGCCGACCGGCCGCAACTTCTACACCGTCGACCCCCGCGCCGTCCCCTCCCGGCTGGCCTGGCAGACCGGGCAGGCGATGGCCGACTCCCTGCTGCGCCGCCACCTGGAGGAGACCGGGACCTACCCCGAGTCGGTGGGCCTGTCGGTGTGGGGCACGTCGGCGATGCGCACCTCCGGCGACGACGTGGCCGAGGTGCTGGCGCTCCTCGGTGTCCGACCGGAGTGGGACGAGGCCTCGCGCCGGGTCTCCCGGCTCGACGTGGTGCCGCTGGAGGAGCTGGGCCGCCCGCGCGTGGACGTCACGGTGCGCATCTCCGGCTTCTTCCGCGACGCCTTCCCCCACGTGGTCGCCATGCTGGACGACGCCGTGAACCTGGTCGCCGACCTGGACGAGCCCGAGGAGAGCAACTTCGTGCGCGCCCACACCCTCGCCGACCTGGCCGAGCACGGTGACCGGCGCCGTGCCACCACCCGCGTCTTCGGCTCCGCGCCCGGATCCTACGGCGCGGGCATCCTCCAGGTGGTGGAGTCGGGCACCTGGCGCGACGACCGCGACCTGGCCGAGGTCTACACGGCCTGGGGCGGCTTCGCCTACGGGCGGGGCCTGGACGGCGTTCCGGCGGCCGAGGACATGCGCGCCAACTACCGCCGGATCAAGGTCGCGGCCAAGAACGTCGACAGCGCCGAGCACGACATCGCCGACTCCGACGACTACTTCCAGTACCACGGCGGCATGATCGCCACCGTCCGCGCCCTCACCGGCGCCGACCCCAAGGCCTACGTCGGCGACTCCACCTCGCCCGACGCGGTGCGCACCCGCACCCTGGCAGAAGAGACCGCCCGCGTGTTCCGGGCCCGGGTGGTCAACCCGCGCTGGATCTCGGCCATGCGCCGCCACGGCTACAAGGGCGCCTTCGAGCTGGCGGCCACCGTCGACTACCTCTTCGGTTTCGACGCCACGGCCGGTGTCGTGCACGACTGGATGTACGAGAAGCTCGCGGCCGAGTACGTGCTCGACGCCGACACCCAGGAGTTCCTGCGCCGCTCCAACCCGTGGGCGCTGCACGGTATCGTCGAGCGGCTGCACGAGGCCGCCCGGCGCGGACTGTGGGCCGAGCCGGACCCGGCGACGCTGGAGGCCCTGACCGGGGTCTACCTGGAGGTCGAGGGCGACGTGGAGGAGAGGTCGGAGTGAGGGTACGGATCCTCGGCATCGGCATGGGGCCGCGGCACGTCACCCGGGAGGTCGCCGACGCGCTGCGGGGCTGCGACTACGCGGTGGCCGCCCGCAAGAGCGAGGACGACGGGCTGCTCGCCCTGCGTCAGGCGGTCTGTGACGAGTACGGCCTCCCCCTGGTCGCCGTGCCCGACCCCGCGCGCGACCGCGACGACCCGGCGGACTACGCGGCCGCGGTGGCCGCCTGGCACGAGGCGCGGGTCGCCGCCTACGAGCGGGTGCTCGGTGAACGCGGCGGCACCGCGGCGTTCCTGGTCTGGGGCGATCCGTCCCTGTACGACTCCACCCTGCGGATCGTGGAGCGGATCGCCGCGCGGGGGGCCGTCGCCGTGGAGTACGACGTGCTCCCCGGTGTCAGCGCTCCCCAGCTCCTCGCCGCGCGGCACCGGATCGTGCTGCACGAGGTGGGCCGACCGGTCCACGTCACCCCGGCG
Source organism: Nocardiopsis synnemataformans DSM 44143 (assembly GCA_000340945.1). GTDB lineage: Bacteria > Actinomycetota > Actinomycetes > Streptosporangiales > Streptosporangiaceae > Nocardiopsis > Nocardiopsis synnemataformans. Next base: position 25,210 of record ANAW01000098.1, read on the forward strand.
CGCCGGTTGCGCGAGGCCGTCGACGCGGGGCAGGACAACATCGTCGTCATGCTCGGCGGGGAACTGGACCTCACCGGCCTGGAGCACTGGTCGATCTGGTGGGGCGCCAACATGGGCACCGACACGGAGGAGCTGGTCTCCGGGCGGGTCGGCGGGGTGCTGCTCGACATCGCCGCGCGCCGGAGGAGGACCAGGGCGCGTGCGGGCTGGATGATGGACGCCGCGCTGCTGCGGAGACCGGTGTGAGCGGCGCTGGAGCGGGGGCGGGGCTGCTGGTCGCCGGGACCACCTCCGACGCGGGCAAGAGCGTGGTCACCACCGCCCTGTGCCGGGCCTTCGCGCGCCGCGGCGCGCGGGTCGCCCCCTACAAGGCGCAGAACATGTCCAACAACTCCATGGTCTGCCACGGACCCGACGGCCGCCCGGCGGAGATCGGCCGCGCCCAGTGGGTGCAGGCGCTGGCCGCCCGCGCCGTACCCGAGCCCGCCATGAACCCCGTGCTCCTCAAACCGGGCACCGACCGGCGCAGCCACGTCGTCCTGCTCGGCCACCCCGCCGGGGACGTCTCCTCGGCCGACTGGGAGGCGGGCCGCCGCCACCTGGCCGAGGCCGCGCACGCCGCCTACGACGACCTCGCGGCCCGCCACGACGTCGTCGTCGCCGAGGGCGCGGGCAGCCCCGCCGAGATCAACCTGCGGGCGGGCGACTACGTCAACATGGGCCTGGCCCGGCACGCGGGCCTGCCCGTGGTGGTGGTCGGCGACATCGACCGGGGCGGCGTCTTCGCCGCGATGTACGGCACGGTGGGCCTGCTGGAGGCCGCCGACCAGGCGCTGGTCGCGGGCTTCGTGGTCAACAAGTTCCGCGGGGACCCCGGACTGCTCCGGCCCGGCCTGGAGGACCTCGAACGGCTCACCGGCCGCCGGGTCTACGGCACCCTCCCCTGGGACCCGGGGCTGTGGCTGGACTCCGAGGACGCCCTGGACCTGGAGGGCCGCCGGGCGCGCGGGGGAGCGGGGCTGAGGGTGGCCGTGGTGCGCCTGCCCCGGATCAGCAACTTCACCGACGTGGACGCCCTCGGGCTGGAACCGGGCCTCGACGTCGTCTTCGCCTCCGGCCCGCGCGACCTCGCCGACGCCGACCTGGTCGTCCTGCCCGGCACCCGCGCCACCCTGGCCGACCTGGCCTGGCTGCGCTCCCGGGGGCTCGACCGGGCGGTCGTCGAGCACGCCCGGCGCGGTCGGCCGCTGCTCGGGATCTGCGGCGGGTTCCAGATGCTCGGCCGCACCGTCACCGACGCCGACGGGGTCGAGGCCGAACCCGGAGCGCGCGCGGACGGCCTCGGGCTGCTCGACGCCCGGACCGAGTTCACCGCCGACAAGACCCTGCGCCTGCCGTCCGGGGAGGCGCTCGGCGCGCCCGCGCACGGCTACGAGATCCACCACGGCCGCGTCACGGTCGGCGGCGGCGCGCGGGAGTTCCTGGGCGGAGCCCGCGCGGGCAACGTCTTCGGCACCATGTGGCACGGCAGCCTGGAGGGCGACGCCTTCCGCACCGCCTTCCTGGCCGAGGCGCTCGGCTGCGAACCCTCAGGGGTGCGCTTCGCCGCCGCCCGGGAACGGCGCCTGGACCTGCTCGCCGACCTCGTGGAGGAGCACCTGGACGTCGACGCGCTGCTCGCCCTGGCCCGCGGGGGCGCCCCGGCGGGTCTGCCCGCGCTGGCCCCGGGAGCCCTGGCCGCGGCCGAGCCCCGGAGCGCGGCTGGGGCGGGGGAGTCCCGGTGAGGCTGCTGCTTCTCGGGGGGACGTCGGAGGCCCGTGAGTTGGCCGCCCTCCTGATGGAGGCGGGCGTCGACGTGACCACGTCGCTGGCCGGGCGGGTGGCCCGGCCCCGCCTGCCGGTGGGGAAGGTGCGGATCGGCGGGTTCGGGGGGGGGGCGGGCCTGCGCGCGGCGCTGGCCTCCTACGACGCGGTGGTGGACGCCACCCACCCCTTCGCCCTGGGCATGACCGCCAACGCGGCGGCGGCCTGCCGCGCCGACGTTGTTCCCCTGTTGCGGCTGGAGCGGCCGGGCTGGGACCCCGATCCGGCCTGGCGGTACGCCGCCACCCACGAGGAGGCGGCGGAGCGGGCCGCGGCGCTCGGGGAGCGGCCCTTCCTCACGGTGGGCCGCCAGGAACTCGCCCGCTTCGTTCCGGAGTTGGGGCGGCGGGCGGTCCTGGCGCGGGTGGTGGACGTCCCCGAACTCGCGCTGCCCGACACCTGGTCCCTGGTAACCAGTCGTGGGCCGTACACCCTCGACGGCGAACTGGACCTGATGGGCGGGCACCGCGCGGACGTGTTGGTCACCAAGGACTCCGGCGGCGTCTACACCTGGCCCAAGATGGAGGCCGCGCGACTGCGCGGCGTTCCGGTCGTGGTGGTGCGGCGCCCGCCGGGTCCGGCCGGGGTGCCCACCGTCCACGACGTGGCGGCCGCGTTCACCTGGGTGGCCGGCCTGGGGTGAGGGGAGGCCGTCGGACGGTCACGGCCGTCGCCACCGGCGCATGCGTGCCCTTCCGGCAGAGGGCGGGTGCCCGTTCGTGCTCCGGGGGTGGCTTCCCGCGCTTCGGGCATGGGAGCCGACCGGGGCGGTAGGGGCCGCAACGGGCCGCCCGTCCGTCAACCACCGAACACGTTCGCTCCACCGGGGCTGGACGATGACAAAGGTATTCCACCTTCTCACCCATGGATTCGTCCGAGCGGGTGCCGTTGAATCGCTTCCATGAGCAACGACACCACCCTCGTCCTCGGCGCCACCGGCAAAACCGGCCGACGGGTCGCCGCCCGGCTGCGGCTGCACGGCACGCGGGTGCGCACCGCCTCCCGCTCCAGCCGGACCCGCTTCGACTGGTCCGACCCCGGCGGCTGGGACACGGCCCTGCGCGGCGTCACCAGCGTCTACGTGGTGCCCCCGACCGTGCCCGGACCGGTGCACGAGTTCGTGGCCAGGGCCGAGGCGGTCGGCGTACAGCGGCTGGTCCTGCTCTCCGGGCGCGGCTCCGACACCTGGGGCGACTCCGCGTTCGGCCTGGACATGCGGTCGGCCGAGGAGGCCGTGCGCGGCTCGGCCCTGGAGTGGACCGTTCTGCGGCCGTCGAACTTCAACCAGAACTTCGACGAGGACCTCTTCCACGCCCCGCTGGTCGCCGGTGGGCTGGCGCTCCCCGCCGGTGCGGTTCCCGAGCCGTTCATCGACCTGGAGGACGTCGCCGACGTCGCGGCCGCGGTGCTGACCGAAGCAGGTCGGCACGCCGGACGGATCTACGAGCTGACCGGACCGCGTGCGCTCACCTTCGGTGAGGCCGTCGGGCTGATCTCCCGGGCATCGGGACTGCCCGTCGCCTACAAGCGGGTCTTCCCCGCCGAGTACGTCGCGGCGCTGGTCGAGGAGGGCTGGGGCGAGGACGACGCCCACCACGTCGCCGAGATGTTCGTGCTGATGGAACGCGGGATCATCGCCGGGACGACGGACGGTGTCGCCACCGTGCTGGGGCGGGCTCCCCGGACCTTCGAGGACTACGTCGTCCGGGCCGCGGCGGCGGGCGCCTGGCGGCGGTGATCGCCCGGCGGCTCCGGCCCGCGGAGCGCCGGTCGATGGAGGCGCCGAACCCCGGGGAGCCGAACCCCCGGGAACCGGTCCCGACAGCTCGGGGACGGCCGTCCCGGTCGGTCAGGACGTGTGTTCCGGCTCCGTCGGGGGAGCCTCGGCCCGCGGGCCGCGCAGCGCGGGCATCAGGACGCCGTCGACCAGCGACACGAGGAAGTCCCGTTCGAAGGGCCTGCGCTGGATGAGCGCCCGGTAGGCGGCCATCGACGCGACGACCTGCGAGAGGGTGTCGACGTCGGCCGCGGCCGAGGCCTGCCCGCGGTCGACGGCGCGCCGCATGAGGAGGCGGTGGGCCTCGGCCCAGGGTCGGACGATCGCGGCGCTGACGGCGTCGGCGGAGGCCTGGTCCTGGACGGGCATCGAGGCCAGCCCCGCCATGATCCGCAGCCTGCGCTCGCCCTCCTGGACCGACCGGGGCCTGAACAGGGCGAGCAGGTCCTCCCGGAGGTCGCCGGTGTCGGGCAGAGGCCCGGTGCCGACCTGCTCGCGTTTCATGCGCGCCACCGCGTCGACGACCAGTTCCGTCTTGGAGGACCAGCGGCGGTAGAGCGTGGCCTTCCCGGCCCCGGCCCGGGCGGCGACGGCGTCCATCGTCAGCCGGGCGAACCCGACGTCGGCCAGGACCTCCAGCGCCGCGTCGAGGATGTCGCCGTCACGGGAGTGGTCCCGCCTGCGGCCGGGGCGCGCGGGCCCGCCGCCGGGCGCGGCGGGGCCCAGGGTGTCGCTGTCTCGCGTCACGGCGGTCGTCTCCTCGTCTCAGTGCTGGTCAGGACGTTACACGCCTGTTCCGGAACAGGCTAGTTCAGGAACGGAATAGTTCCGGAACTGGCGCGTATCGATATGTCCGGACGGTGTGGCACGATGAGCCGATGCACCACGTGAGCGACGACGAGAGGCGCGCCCGCATCGGCGTCCGGCACGCCCTGGCCCCGGGTTTCCACGCGGGCTCCCCGGAGGCGGCCACGCGGGCGATGACCGCGCTGCACGCCACCGAACCCGCCACGGTCTACCTGTCGTGCCGGGCGCGCGTGCCCTCGCTGACCGTGGCGGACCTCGACAGGGCGCTCTACGAGGACCGGCGGCTGGTGAAGCAGCTGGCGATGCGGCGCACGCTCTTCGTGTTCCCGCGCGAACTGCTGCCCGCCGTGTGGCCGAGCGCCTCCGCGCGCGTCGCCGCCACGGAGCGCGCCCGCATGCGCAAGGACCTGGTCGGGGCGGGGATCGCCGACGACGGCGACGCCTGGCTCGACCGGGCCGGGGCCGAGGTCCTGGCCCTGCTCGCCGACGCCCCGGAGGGCCTGGTGGCCGCCGACGTGCGCCGGGCGGTGCCGAGGATCGACGTCAGGGTCGCGGGTTCGGCGGGCGAGGTGTGGTCCGCGCCGCGGGTGCTCACGCTCCTCGGCGCCGCCGCCCACATCGTGCGCGGCGCCAACACCGGCCGCTTCGCGGTCTCGCAGCCGCGGTGGACCCTGACCGGGCACTGGCTCGACGGCGTTCCCGCCCCCTGGGGCGCCGCTGAGGGCTACCGGGAACTCGTCCGCCTCTGGCTGCACAGTTTCGGTCCGGGGACCGAGGACGACCTCGTCTGGTGGCTGGGGTCGACCAAGACGGTCGTGCGCACGGCGCTGGCCGAACTCGGCGCGGTCATGGTCTCCCTCGACGGCGGCGCCACCGGCTGGCTCCTGCCCGACGACCTCGGCGAGGCGGCCGACCCGGGCGCGTGGGTCGCGCTGCTGCCGGTGCTCGACCCGACCGTCATGGGCTGGCGAGGCCGGGACTTCTACCTGGGGCCGCACCGCGAGCAGCTCTTCGACAACCGCGGCAACGCGGGCACGACGGCCTGGGCGGACGGCCGCGTGGTCGGGTCGTGGGTGCAGGACGGCTCCGGCGCGGTCCGGGTGCACCTGCTCGAACCCGTCTCGACGGCGACCCGGCGGGCCCTGGGGGAGGAGGCGGCGCGGCTGACCGAGTGGCTCGGCGGCGTCCGCATCGGCACCGGCTACGTGTCGCCCGCGATGAGGGCCGCCCGGGCCGCGTGGGCGTGAGGGCGGCCCGGCGGCTTGGCCGAGCGGGCCGGGTTCCGAGTCAGGACGAAGTGGACACGGAGTGCGCGAAGGCGATCCCTTGGGAGGCCGATACCTGGACCGGTCGGAACACCCCTACGGGGAAGCGGTCGAGGTTCCGGGAACCGGGGTCGTCCTGGACACCGACGGGCTCAAGCGCTTCGCCCGCTGACGGAGTCGTGCACGGCCTCCGCGAAGCGGGCGGCGAGCCGGGGGTGTCCGGCCCAGTGGACGTGCAGGTAGGAGGCGTGCAGCGTCGGCGAGGCGAAGCCCTCCGGCGCGTCCTCGATCTCCCACGCCGGTCGATCGCCGCAGGCGCCGGGGGTCAGACCGGTGCGGTGGAACTCGTGTCCGGTGACCCTCTCCCCGGCCCGGGTCAGCAGGGTGTCGCAGGGTGAGACCGCCTCGGGGTAGCGCAGGGTGAGCCGCCCCGTCATCCGGGCGTGCGCGGGGACGGCCCCGGCCATGGGCTCGCCGTCGAGCGTCTCGGCGAGGTAGAGCAGGCCCGCGCACTCGGCGACGGTCGGTACCCCGTCCCGCACCGCCTCGCGCAGTTGGGCCAGCAGGCCGCGGTTGGCGGCGAGCTGACCGGCGTAGACCTCGGGGAAGCCGCCGCCGAGGTAGACGCCCCGGGTGCCCGGGGGCAGCGCGGTGTCGCCCAGCGGATCGAAGCCGACGACCTCGCACCCGGCGGCGGTGAGCAGTTCCTCGGTCTCGGCGTAGCGGAAGGTGAAGGCCCTGCCGCCGGCCACCGCGACCACCGGACGCCGCGACGCGGGGGGCTCGTGGGATTCATGGTCCGCGTGGGCTGTGTGGAGACCACCGGGATCGCCGAGGACACGAACCGTGTGGGGCTCATGGTCTGCGTGTGCGGCGTGGGAAGCGCGGGACGCCTCCCGCGCCCGCGCCGGGCCTCCGAGGGGGGTATCGGGGGCTGACACCTCCCGCGCCCGCGCCGGGCCCTTATACGGGGACCCCGGAGCGGGTGCTCCCAGTGCCCGCGCCGGATCCCAGGGGCGGGCGTCCAGTGCGGGCGCGGAGCGGGCCACCGCGAGCAGCGCGTCCAGGTCCACCTGGCGCGCGACGTGCTCCCCGAGCCGTTCGACCACGCGCGCCGACTCCGCCCGCTCCGACGCCGGGACCAGCCCCAGGTGCCGGGACGGGCTGGCGAGCCGTTCGTCGCGGTGGACCACGCCGAGGACGGGCAGGTGCGTGGCCCGGGTGATCTCGGCGACGTTGCGCGCCGAACCCGCCTGGTTGAGGATCACCCCGACCACCTCGACCGCCGGGTCGTAGGCGGCCATCCCCGCCACCAGCGCGCCCACCGAACGCGACATCCGCGACACGTCCACCACCAGCACCACCGGCGTCCGCGTCAGGGCCGCGACGTGCGCGGACGAGGCGAACCCGTCGGTGCCCAGCCGCCCGTCGTGCAGGCCCATCACCCCCTCGACGACGGCGACGTCCGCGCCGCGCGCCCCGTGCAGCAGCAGCGGCGCCACCCGCTCCTCGCCGACCAGGTGCGGGTCGAGGTTGCGGCCCGGACGCCCGGTGGCCAGGGCGTGGTAGCCGGGGTCGATGTAGTCGGGGCCCACCTTGTGGCCGCTCACCGCGTGCCCGGCGTCGCGCAGCGCCGCCATCAGCCCGGTCGCGACCGTGGTCTTGCCCTGCCCGGTCATGGGCGCGGCGATCATCAGCCGGGGCAGCGCCGTCGGCCGTGCTGGCGGCGTCGGCCCGGCGAGTCCCGCGACACCCGTTCCCCGGTCTCCCGAGCGGTCCCCGGGAGCGCCCGGGGAGGTCACCACTCGATCCCCCGCTGGCCCTTGCGCCCGGCGTCCATGGGGTGCTTGACCTTCGTCATCTCGGTGACCAGGTCGGCGGCCTCCACCAGCCGCGGGTCGGCGCGGCGGCCGGTGATCACCACGTGCTGTCGGCCGGGGCGGTCCCGCAGGGCGGCCAGGACGTCCTCGACGTCGACCCAGCCCCAGTTGAGCGGGTAGGTGAACTCGTCCAGGATGAGCAGGTCGTGCGTTTGGTCGGCCAGCCGCCGCCGGATCTCCGCCCAGCCCTCGGCGGCGTCCGCCGCGTGGTCCTCGGCGTCGCCCTTACGACGGCTCCACGACCAGCCCGAACCCATCTTGTGCCACTCGACCGGGCCGCCCTCGCCGGTCTGCTCGTGCAGCTCGCCCAGGCGTTCCAGCACGGTCTGCTCGCCGATGCGCCACTTCGCCGACTTGACGAACTGGAACACCCCGATCCGCCAGCCCTGGTTCCAGCCGCGCAGCGCGAGGCCGAACGCGGCGGTCGACTTGCCCTTGCCGTCACCGGTGTGCACGGCGAACAGGGGCTGGTTGCGGCGCTGGCGCGTGGTGAGCCCGTCGTCGGGGACGACGAGCGGCTGTCCCTTGGGCATCAGGCGGCCCTCTCTCGTACGGCGGTGCCCAGCGCGTCGGCGCTGACCTCGTTGACGGGCATGTGGTCGGCGCCCAGGCGGGCGGCCAGGGAGACGGCCAGGCCCAGGCGCAGCGGCCCGGACTCGCCGTCCACCACGACGGTGGTGACGCCCAGTCCGGCGACGTGGTCGGCGGCGGCCATCGCGCGGCCGACGGCGCCCCGTTCGCCGGTGGCCCGGCCGTCGGTGACCACGACCAGGAGCGGGCGCAGCCGCGGGTCCCGCAGCCGCTCGCGCCGCAGGACGCGGGCCGCCTCCTCCAGGCCCTCGGCGAGCGGGGTGCGCCCCCCGGCGGGCAGGTCGTCGAGGCGGGCCGCGGCCACGTCCACCGAACGGGTCGGCGGCAGCGTGAGTTCGGCCTCGCGTCCCCGGAAGGTGACCAGGCCGACCTTGTCGCGGCGCCGGTAGGCGTCCAGGAGCAGGGACAGGATCGCGGTCTTGACCTCGGTCATGCGCCTGCGCGCCGCCATGGAGCCGGACGCGTCCACGCAGAACAGGACCAGGTTGGTCTCCTGGCCCTCGCGGACCGCGACGCGCAGGTCGCGCGGGCGCAGCCGCAGTCGGCCGCCGCCCCGGGGCCGCAGCGCGGCGGCCCGCACGGTCTCGACCAGGTGCACCGCGCTGCCCGAACCCCGGCCGGGCGGGGCGGCGCCGATCCGGCGTCCCCGCGTGCCGACGGCCCGGCTGCGCCTGCCGTCGGCGCCCTCGCCGGAGCCCCGCACGGTGAGCAGCCGGGTCCGGTAGGGGGCGGCGGCACCGGCCGTGGAAGGGGAGGCGCCGGAGGGGCGGGGCCCGGGGGAGTCGCCCTCGGAGTCGTCGGGCGCGTGCTCGGCGGAGGCGGGGGAGCGTTCCTGGTCGGGCTGTTCTCCGCCGGAGGGCTCGGCGTCCCCGGCGTCCCCGCCATGGTCCGGGGGACCGGCGTTGTCGGAGGGGTCGGTGTCACTGGCGGGGTCCTGCGGGTCCTGCGGGGTGTCGGAGGGATCGGTGTCGTCGTTGCCCTCCGGGTCCGGCGGCTGCGGGGGGTCGGGCGGCGGTTCCTCGTCGCCCAGGATCCGGTCCAGGAGTTCCTCGTCGAGCCCCGGCGCGTCGAAGGGGTTGCGCCGGCGCCGGTGCGGCAGGGCGAGCGTGGCGGCGCGGCGGATGTCGGCCCGGGTGACCGAGGTCCGGCCCGCCCAGGCCGCGTGCGCCATCGCCGTGCGCGCGGTGACGATGTCGGCGCGCAGGCCGTCCACGTCGTAGGCCGCGCACACCTCGGCGATCTTCAGCAGCGCCGCCTCCGGCAGCCGTACCCGCCCGAGCGCCTCCCGGGCCGCCGCGATGCGCTCGGCCAGGGCCTTCTCGGCCTCGTGGTAGCGGTCGGCGAAGGCGGCGGGGTCGGCGTCGTGGGACATGCGCCTGCGCACCACCTCGGCGCGGGCCGCGGGGTCGGACGGCGCGGCGACCTCGACGGTGAGCCCGAAGCGGTCCAGGAGCTGCGGGCGCAGCTCGCCCTCCTCGGGGTTCATGGTGCCGATGAGCAGGAACCGGGCCGCGTGCTCCACGGAGAACCCGTCGCGCTCCACGGTGACCCGGCCGGTCGCGGCGGCGTCCAGGAGCAGGTCGACCAGGTGGTCGTGGAGCAGGTTGACCTCGTCGACGTAGAGGATGCCGCGGTGGGCCCGGGCCAGCAGGCCGGGTTCGTAGGCGACCCTGCCGTGGGTGAGCGCCTGCTCCAGGTGCAGGGAGCCCAGGACGCGGTCCTCGGTGGCGCCGACGGGCAGTTCGACCAGGCGCACCGGGCGGCTCTCCACGGCCGTGCCGGACCCGAAGGGCCCGTCGGGGGAGTGCTGCGCCGGGTCGGCGGGATCCACGGAGAAGCGGTCGCCCTGGTAGACGTCGACGGGCGGCAGGAGGGAGGCCAGGGCCCGGACGGCGGTGGACTTGGCGGTGCCCTTCTCTCCGCGCACCAGGACGCCGCCGATCTCCGGGGAGACGCTGGTGAGGACGAGGGACAGGCCCAGGTCGTCGAGTTCCTCGGCGTCGCAGCCGACGATCGCGGAAAAGGGGTAGTGCGGTGACCGCAATGGCATGTAGAGGCTCCCGCTCATGTCGCCATCGGTAAGGGACGGGCGCGAGGCCGGTCTTCGGACTTGCCGGGTCCTTCCTGGACGGAAGGCTCGGTTCACCGCAGCGGGCCTGTGCCGGAGTCTCACCGGGCTTCCCAGATTCTCCCCGTCGGCCGTCCCCACCGTTTCCGATGGCTGGGCCGTTGGGGCACCTCATGCCTGCCGCCACGATAGCGTCCGGGGAATGAAGGATGACGCGCCCCCTCCCCCCGAACCCAGGATCACCGTCGTCGGCATCGGCGCGGACGGCTGGCCCGGCCTGCCCGAGCGGCTGCGCGCACTCGTCCTGGCCGCCGACACGGTGCTGGGAGGGCGCAGGCACCTGGCGATGCTCCCCGACCGGCCCGGACAGCGCCGCCGGGCCTGGCCCTCACCCCTGCGCGAGGGCCTGCCGTCACTGCTGGCCTCCCTCGACGGCGCCTCCACCGGCAGCGCCTCCCCTGACGGCGCCTCCACCGTGGCGCTGGCCTCCGGAGACCCCCTGGTGTCCGGAGTCGCCACCACCCTGATCGACCTGCTGGGCGCGGACGCCGTGCGGGTGGAGCCCGCCGTCTCCTCGGTCGCCCTGGCCCGCGCCCGCATGGGCTGGCCCGCGGAACGCTGCGCGGTGGTGGGCCTGGTCGGCCGCGACCCCCGCCTGCTGCTGCGCCAGCTCGCGCCCGCCCACCGCGTCCTGGTGCTCTCCTCCGACGGCGGCACTCCCGCGGCGGTCGCCGCCCTGCTGGTCGGCGCCGGCTACGGCGCCAGCCGGATGACCGTGCTGGGCGACCTGGGCGCGGACTCCGAGTCGCGCCTGGAGACCACCGCCGACCACTGGCTCGCGGCCCCTCCCGACGGGGTCCCCCCGCTGCACGTGCTGGCCCTGGAACTCCTCGGCCCGCCCGGGTACGGCTTCGTCGCGGGACTGCCCGACGACGCCTTCGAACACGACGGGCAGCTCACCAAGCGGGACCTGCGCGCCTCGGCGCTGGCCCGCCTGGCGCCCTCGCCGGGCCAGCACCTGTGGGACGTGGGCGCGGGCGCGGGATCGGTCGGCATCGAGTGGATGCGCGCCCACCCCGCCTGCACCGCCACGGCGGTGGAGGCCCACGCCGAACGGGCCGCGCGGATCGGCCGCAACGCGGGCCGCCTCGGCGTTCCCGGGCTGGACGTGGTCACCGGCCGCGCGCCGGACGCGCTGGCCGGGCTGCCCGCGCCCGACGCGGTGTTCGTCGGCGGTGGCGCGACCCGGCCCGGCGTCCTCGACGCCTGCCTGGGGGCCCTGCGGCCGGGAGGGCGGATCGTGGTGCACGGGGTGACGCTGGAGACCGAGCACCTGCTCGCCGACGCCCACCGGCGCCACGGGGGCGAGCTGACCCGTGTCGCCGTCGAGACCACCGCGCCCATCGGCGCGTTCACCGGCTGGACGCCCGCCCGCACGGTCACCCAGTGGTTCCTGACGGTGCCGTCGCAAAGCTTCTGAACTGCGATGATCTTGTACTTATAGCGAGGTTCGACCGTCGAGACTCGCTATAAGTACAAGATCACGGCGGAGGGGACGACCAGACGAACCTGTGCGGTCATCGCACTAACCGCTGGCCCGGGGGCGGGCCGGGTCGTAGAGGTAGGACTCACCACCCGCCCCGGGATCGAGCGCCCGCCCCACCAGGATCACCGCCGCCTGCCGGAACCCGGCCTCCTCCACCGCGTCGGCGACGGTGGAGACCGTGCCGCGCAGCACCGCCTCGCCCGGCTGACTGGCCCGGTACACGACGACCACCGGGCAGTCGCCGCCGTACTCGGGTTCGATCTCGGCCATCAGCTCGCGCACCCGCCGGATCGCCAGGTGCAGCACCAGCGTGGCCCGGGTCGCCGCGAACGCGGCCAGCGACTCGGTGTCGGGCATGGCGGTCGAGCGGGCCCGCGTCCGGGTCAGCACCACCGACTGGGCCACCAGCGGCACGGTCAGCTCCCGCCCCGCCAGCGCCGCGGCTGCCGCGTACGCGGGCACCCCGGGCGTGACGTCCCACGGAACGCCGTGCGCGTCGAGCCTGCGGGTCTGTTCGGCCAGCGCCGAGTACAGCGACGGGTCGCCGGAGGTGAGCCGTACGACGTCGCGGCCCGCGGCGTGCGCGGCGACGAGGCGGGCTGTGATGCGGTCCAGGTCCAGGCCCTGGGTGTCCACCAGTTCGGCGCCGGGCGCGCAGTGGGTCAGGACCTGCGGGTCCAGGTAGGTGCCGGGGTAGAGCACCACGTCGGCACCGGCGAGCATCCGCGTGGCGCGGACGGTCAGCAGGTCGGCGGCGCCGGGCCCCGCGCCCACGAAGTGCACGGTCACGGCCTCACCCACCGCGGGGTCCACACGCGGCCCGCCCCGGTGACCCGGGTCCCCGAGGCGCCGACGATGAGCAGGCAGCGCATGTCGACGGCGGCCGGGTCGAGGCCGCCCAGGGTGGTCACCGTCAGGGACTCGCCGTCGCGGCCCACGTCGCGGCCGACGACGACCACGGTGTCGGGTTCGCGGTGCTCCAGCAGGATCCGCCGCGCGGTCACGATCTGCTCGGTCCGGGACCGGGAGGCGGGGTTGTAGACGGCCAGCGCCAGGTCGGCCTCGGCGACGGCGCGCAGCCGCCGCTCGACCACCTCCCACGGTTTGAGGCGGTCCGACAGGCTCATCACCGCGAAGTCGCCGCCCACGGGGGCGCCCGCGCGGGCCGCGACCGCCTGGACGGCGCTGACCCCCGGCAGCACCCGGACGGGCACGTCCCGGTAGGCGGGCTCCTCGGCCGCCTCGAACACGGCGGTGGCCATGCCGAAGACCCCGGCGTCCCCGCCGGAGACCACGGCGACGCGTTCGCCGCGCCCGGCCAGGTCGAGGGCGAACCGGGCGCGCTGGAGTTCGACGGTGTTGCCGGAGGCGTGCCGGGAGAGCCCGGGGCGCTGCGGGACCCGGTCGACGTAGGGGCCGTAGCCCACCACGTGGTCCACCTCGGCCAGCGCGGCGGAGGCCTCGGGGGTGAGCCAGTGTTCGGGGCCGGGGCCCAGGCCCACGACCAGCAGCTCGGCCGCCGGTCCGGCGGG
>ANAW01000099.1:0-9233 GCA_000340945.1 Nocardiopsis synnemataformans DSM 44143
CACCGCGTGCTCCAGCCGCCCGGCCGCCGCCAGGGCGCGGCGCACGGCCGGGAAGGTCCGGCCCAGCTTCATGACCACGGCCGCGTCGGTGTCGGCCAGGCGGCGGGCCAGCTCCGGTTCGGGCAGGGTGCCGGGCAGCACGGTGAGCACGTCGGTCTGCCGGGCCAGCGGGGCGGCCGCGGCGGCGGTGGCGGCGGCGAACGCCGGGATCCCCGGCACGATCTCGGTGGGGTAGCGCTCGGACAGCCGGTCGTGCATGTACATGTACGACCCGTAGAACAGCGGGTCCCCCTCGGAGAGCAGGACGACGTCGCGTCCGGCGTCCAGGTGGGCGGCCAGCCGCGCGGCGGACTCCTCGTAGAAGTCGGCGAGCGCCCCCGCGTAGCCACCCGGGTGGTCGGTCGCGCCGGTGGTCACCGGGTAGGTCAGCTGCTCCTCGACCACGGAGTCCGGGATCAGGGCGTCGGCGATGCGGCGGGCGTTGGACTCCTTGCCCACCCCCGCGTGGTAGGCGACGACGTCGGCCGCGGCGATGAGCCTGGCCGCCTTGAGGGTGATCAGCTCGGGGTCGCCGGGGCCGACGCCGACGCCGTGGAAACGACCGGTCACTCTTCCTCCTTGGCGAGTGCGTTGAGGGCCGAGGAGGTCATCGCCGAACCCCCGCGACGGCCGCGCGCGGTCACGTAGGGGACGTCGACGCCGTGTCGGCCGCGGAGTTCGGTCAGCGCCTGCTTGGACTCCGCCGCGCCGACGAAGCCGACCGGGCAGCCGACGATCGCGGCCGGGCGCGGGGCGCCGTCGACCAGCATCTCCAGCAGGTGGAACAGGGCGGTGGGCGCGTTGCCGACGGCGACCACGGCGCCGTCGAGCAGCGGCTCCCACAGGGACACCGCGGCCGCGGTGCGGGTGGTGCCCCACTCCCGGGCCAGAGCGGGCACCCGCTCGTCGCCCAGGAGGCAGAGCACCTCGTTGTCGCTGGGCAGGCGGCTCGCGGTCACGCCGGAGGCCACCATGCGCGCGTCGCACAGGATCGGCGCACCGGCCCGGAGGGCGGCGCGCGCCGCGGGGACCAGGTCGGGGTGGACGACGAGGTCGTCGGCGAGGTCGACCTGGCCGGTGCCGTGGATCATCCGCACGGCGAGCCGTTCGGCGTTGGCGGGCAGGTGGTCGAGCCGGGCCTCGCGCCGGATGGTGGCGAAGGAGTCGGCGTAGATCGCGGGCCCGTCGTCGGCGTACTCGTAGTGCCGGTTCGGTCTTCTCGGGGAGGTCACCGCGCCTCCCCGGGGACGCGGCCGGGCTGTACGGGGGCGAGTTCGTCCGGGGGGACGGGCTTGTCGGGGACGGGACCGTGCTTTCCGGAGGTCAGACCGTGCTGCCGGGGACCGGGCTTGCCGGGGACGAGAACGGCGCGCCACGGAGTGACGACGAGTTCGCCGGATCCGGTGTCGAACGCCTCGGCGGCGAGCGCGTCGGCGGCGGCCCGGTCCAGGCCCTCGTCGGGCACGGGGACGTGCCGTCCGACCCCGGGCAGGAGGCCGTGCGGCAGCGGTGGCGCGGGGTCGGGCAGCCGCGGGTCCGGCGGCGCCGGGTCGGTCAGCGGCGAGGCGAGTTCGGCGACGTGCCAGGGCGCCTCGGGGCCGTCGCCGCGCCGCTCCAGGAACCGGTCGGCGAGGCGGACGAGCGCGGTCGCGGCCTCGGCCAGCAGTGTCAGCGGGCCCCAGCGCTCCCCGACCCTGAGCTGGGCGGTGTGCGCGTCGAGGGCGACGAGCCCCAGGTCGCAGGAGCGCTCCAGCAGGTCGCCGGTTCCGTCGTCCAGGGCGAAGAGGAAGCGGCCGGGAAGGGCGGCGCGGTGCGGTGCGGCGCACAGCAGCGCGTCCAGCCCGGCGGCCACGGGGCGAAGGTCGGCCCTGCCGCCCCTCAGCCCCGTGCACGGGGAGACCATGACGTTGCGAACCAGTTCGTGGGCGGGCGAGGGCAGCAGGCCGGTTCCCTCCAGGGCCCGGAGCACCTCGGGGGCCAGCCGCCCCTCGCGTCCGGGCAGGGCGCGCAGCTGCACGTTGGCCCGCCCGGTGACGTGGATCCGGCCGTCGCCGTGCTCCTCGGCCACGGCGGCCAGGGCGCGCAGCGAGCGGGCGGGGAGCCTGCCGCCGACGAGCCGGAGCCGGACCAGCAGCCCGTCGTCGGCGGGCCAGGGCCGCAGGGCGCCCGGGCAGCGGTCGCGCCGGGCGCGGACGGTGGAGGATGGGGATGGGGAACCCATCGGGGACATGCGCGTCCTTCGGGTCAGGGACCCGTTCGCGGGGTCCGCGGTTGACCTGGCGGCCCGTCACCGCCAGTGCCAGCAGGTCTTCGGACTCGGGATCGACCGGTGCGGAGCGCCTTCCCGGAGCGTTCGCTCCAGTGGCTGTCCCGGGGAAGCGCGTCCCCGGGGCGTGCCCGCCCGTCACCCTCACCGCTGCGCGTCAGTCCCGGATTCGCACCGGGTTCCCTGCCCCACGAAGTGGAGTTCGACTGGCTCGACGAGGGTACCGTTCCCCTCCCGGGCCAGCTCCAGGGGCCTTCGCCCCGACGCCACCGCCGGGCCGGTAGCGTTCCCGAGCCCGCGCCGAGCCCGGCCCCGCGGGGCCGCCCGGCCACCCGCGGAACTGCCCGCGCCCGAAAGGGGGCGGAGGGCGCGGGCGAGGCGTTCGGTGCCCGGGTGCGGCGGCGCGGCGGCGGGCCGGTGACGCGCGTTCCCTGGGCTGATCCCGATCCGGTGTTCGTGCGGAACAGCGGTGGTGGAGGCGGGTACGGAGGCTTTCGAGGGTTTTGCGGGGATTTTAGGGTTTCTTGTTTCGGGCAGGGGACTGGGCCAGGGGTGGCGCGGAAGCGAGCACGCCGCTCTTCGGAAGGACCACCGAAGGAGGAGGAGCATGAGCGCCACGGAGAAGGGCCGCAGCCAGGCCGAGATGGTCAAGGGCAAGGCCAAGGAGAGCACCGGCAAGGCCACCGGCAACGACCGCATGAAGAACGAGGGCCGCGCAGAGATGGCCAAGGGACGCCTGCGCCAGGGCAAGGAGGACGTGAAGAAGGGGAAGTAGGTGCCGCCTTCGCCGGTGGTCGGAGACGACCCCCTGTGCGCGGGGGTTCCCCGCCTGACCGGCCGGACGGGGGAGCGGGCTTCCCCCGTCGCGCGGCCGCCGACCGGATCGCCTTTTCGGGAGAGGGGAGCGGAGCACGTGCTCCGCTCCCCTCTCCCGTGGCCTCCGGAGGCGGGGCTCACGTCGTGGAGCGCTCCTGCTCCGGTTCGAGGCGGCGGATGCCGAAGCCGCGGGTCAGCGGAGCAAGGAAGGCGATCAGGGCGGAGAACAGGAAGCCGCTCCAGTTGAACACCGCCCACGGCAGGAACTCGAAGTTGGCCACGCCGAGGGTCGTGGCGAAGAAGACGCCCGACACCGTCCAGGGCATCAGCACCTCGGTGATCGTGACCGAGTCCTCCATGCTGCGCGACAGGTTGACCGGGTGCAGGTTCCTGGCCCGGTAGGCGTCGCCGTAGACGTCCTTGACCAGGAAGAACGTCACCAGGGCGTTGGAGGTGCCGTTGATGATCGTGAAGCCGGAGAGCAGGGTGGTGAGGATGAGGCTGCCCGTGGACCGCAGCCTCGCGATGATCCCCTCCAGCAGGACCCGCAGCACGTTCGACTTCTCCAGCGCCGAGGCGAAGAAGAAGGCGCAGAAGACGAAGAACGCCGAGTTGTACATCGAGTACAGCCCGCCCCGGTTCAGCAGCTCGGTCAGGACGTCGGAGACCCCGTCCCCCTGCGGCAGCATGTCGGTCGTGAAGCCGGAGACGGCCGCGGCGAACAGGTTGCCCACGCTCGCCCCCTGGACCAGCAGCGCGAGCAGCAGCGCCGTCATGGACGACGCGAACAGCACGACCAGCGGCGGCTTCCTCATGATCGACCCGGCGAGCACGACCAGCGCCGGGATCAGCAGCAGCGGGTTGAGGGTGAACAGCTCGTGCAGTTCGGTGACGACCTCGTCGATACCGCCCAGGCTGGCGGACGAGGCGGTGATGGTGGTGCCCGCGAGGAGGAAGACGACGATGGCCACCACCGACGAGGGCACGGCCGTGTAGAGCATGTGCCGGATGTGCTCGTACAGGTTGGCGCCCGCCGCGAGCGAGCTCATGTTGGTCGTGTCCGACAGCGGGGAGAGCTTGTCCCCGAAGTAGGCGCCGGACACGACCGCGCCCGCCGTGATCGCCAGCGACACGTCCATCGTCTGGGCCACCCCGATCAGGGCGACGCCGATCGTTCCGCCTGCGCCCCAGGACGTACCGGTGAAGGTGGCGACGAGCGCGGTGGCCACGAAGGCCAGCACGTACAGGTACGAGGGGTTGATGAGCTCCAGGCCGTAGTAGACCATGAGGGGGATCGTCCCGGCGATCATCCACGAGCCGATGAGCATGCCGATGCTGAGCAGGATCAGGACCGCGGGCAGGGCGCGCCTGAGCTTCTCGCCCATGTTCGTCAGCACGTCCTCCCAGCTCACGCCGTACAGGAGCGCGAAGAGGGCGAACACCACCCCCGCGAAGATGAGCATGAGCTCCGCGGGGTACTTCAGGACGCCGACGCCGCCGACGAGAACGGCGACGGCGATGACCACGGCGACGCACGCCGCCGCCACACCGGGTCGGCGAACGTGTTCGTCCGGGGGGTTAGTCATCTGCTTTCCTCTCGGTGATGACCGCTTTCGGTCTTCTACAGTGCGGTGAAGGCCCTTTCGAGATCCTCGATCTGGCTTTCGGCCCCCTCCAGGCCCACGGAGAGGCGGATCATGCCGGGGGAGAATCCCTTCTCCCGCATCGCCTCCTCGTTTCCGGGCCTGACGGGGGCGGTGACGAGGCTTTCGTAGCCGCCCCAGCTCGCGCCGATCCGGAACAGCGACAAACGGTTGATGAACGCCGCGACCCTGTCGAAGGAACCGTCCTTCAGATCGAAACTGAGCAGGCCGGAGAAACCGCTGAACTGGTTTTTGACAAGGGGGTCGTCGGGCCGGTGGTCGTGGTGGGGGTGGTGGATCGCCGCCACCTCGGGCCGGGTCGCCAGGTAGTCGATGACCCGCACGGCGCTGCGCTCGTGCTCGGCCATCCTGATCGGCAGCGTCCGCAGTCCGCGCAGCACCATCGACGCCTCGACGGCCGACATGACCGAGCCCAGGAGCTGGAACCCCGTGTAGAAGAGGTCGCGCACGAAGGAGGCCGGGCCGATCACCGCCCCGCCCAGGACGTCGCTGTGGCCGCCGATGTACTTGGTGCACGAGTGGATGACGATGTCCACTCCGGCCAGGATCGGCTTCTGGAAGAGCGGCGTGGACCAGGTGTTGTCCATCGCGGTCCAGATCCCCCTGGCCCGGGCGGTGCGGGTGATCTCGGCCAGGTCCAGGACCTTCATCCGCATGGTCCCGGGGCTCTCGACGTAGACGAGCGCCGTGTTCTCCCGCAGGTGCTCCTCGATGTCGGAGGTGCCGTCGGGGAGCACGGTGTGGTCGATGCCGAAGCCGCGCAGGTGCTCGGCCAGTTCCAGGGCCGGGCCGTAGGTGCTGTTGACGAAGAGGATGTGGTCGCCGCCGCGCAGCAGGCTCATCAGGACGGCGCTGATGGCCCCCATTCCGGACCCGAAGCACTTGCACGCCTCGCCGCGCTCCAGAAGGGCCAGCCTCTCCTCCAGGAAGGCCACCGTGGGATTGGCGCCGCGGCTGTAGACGTACCTCTCGTGTTCGTGCTCCTGTTCCCGGATGAACGCCTCGAACGAGGGTTTGGTGAAGATGCTGGTCTGGAACACCGGAGGGGCGACCGCGCCGTGGACGTTCTCCGCCCCCTCCCACGCGCTCATGCAGATTTCCCTGTCGGACCTGTCCACCGCTGCTCCCCGGTCGGTTCGTGGGCGCGCTCGCGCGGGTGCGGTGGCGGACGTCGCCGACCCGCCGCACCCGCCGTCGCGGCCCCGTGTGCGCGGGCGGCGCCCGCGCTCGTGTCGGTGCGGTCGGCGGCCGTCCGCGGTAGGACCCGCCGCTCGCACGCGTGCTCACGGCACGCTCCCGCGGTCGGGACGACGCGGGGCTGCGTGCCGGTGCGGTCATCTTGTAGTACAAGCTGCTAAGTAGTCAATGGGGAGTCGCCAGGTCCGCCCGCGGGTTCCGGCGTCTGTACGCTGAGGAGTCGGCACAACCCTCCAGCGAAGGACGAGGCGTACACGATGGGATCAGCGTCGCCGGGGACCCAGGGCGAAGGGCTCACGGGCCGGTCCCAAGCGCGGCACGCCCGCCCGAACTCGCTGACCTCGCAGGTCGTCGCCTTCGTGGAGGAGCTGTGCGTGGGCCCGGACGCGCAGCCGGGCACCCAGCTGCCCTCGGAGAAGGAGCTCGCCGAGCGGTTCGGGGTGAGCCGGGTCGTGCTGCGCGAGGCCCTGAGGACCCTGGAGGCCAAGGGCCTGGTGCACCGCCGCCAGGGCAAGCCCGCGGTCATCGCCTCGCCCAACGCCCTGCCGGTGGAGAACTTCGTGGCCCTGTCGGTGCTGCGCGACCGCCGGGCGCTGATGGAGTTCACCGAGATCCGCAAGGCGCTGGAGGTGCACGGCGCCCGGCTGGCCGCGCAGCGCATCGCCGGACCGGAGGAGGAGCAGACCCGCGAGGACATCGCCCGGGCCCGCCAGGCCATCGCCGACATGCGCGCCGCCCCCCTGGACGTGCCCAACCGCGTGCGCACCGACTTCGCCTTCCACCAGGCCCTGATCTCGGCCTCCGGCAACCGGAGCCTCACCCAGATCCTGGACGCGCTCGAACGGTCGCTGGCCGACAGCCGAGAGCAGAGCCACCGCCGCTTCCTGGCCACGGCCGAGGACCCCGCGGTCTCCGCGACCGAGCACGAGGAGGTCCTGGAGGCGGTGCTGAGCGGCGACCCCGCCCGCGCGGTGGCGGCGATGGAGGACCACCTCCAGGTCACCCTGCGCGAGATCGAGACCCGCCCCAAGGCGGCGGGCCCACAGGAGAAGGACCAGGCCTGACCGGGTGACGCGGTGCCGGGCCGCCGGTCGCCGAACACCCGGGGCCACGCAAGACGCCCTGGGGGTTTTCACCGACAGGGCGCGAGGCACCGCGGGGGACTGACCCGAAGACGACGTCGGTATCGCGGGCCCCGCTCCCCATGAGTAGCGTGGGGGCGTTCGCCGTTTTCCGGGCACCGAGGGGAAGGGGTCGCGCATGGCGAGGAAGGCCGAGGTGGACTGGGTCGGCGTCGAGGAGGGGCTTCCGCACGACGGGGCCGCCGTGGTGGGCGCCGTGACCGGCCGCTACCCGGACGGGGAGGAGTTCTGGCTGGTCCTGCCGATGCACTTTCGTCGCACCGACCTCGACGAGAGCACGGGCGAGGAGATCAGGGACGTCTTCGTCGACCCGGACTGGGTGGTGCGCAAGCCCTACGGCGGTGACACGGAGGAGCAGGTCACGCACTGGGCGGCGTACCCGCACCTCCCCGGAAGGGACGTGCACCAGATCCTCGGCGGCGAGGTGCACGACGCCCTGGCCGCGGCCGGGCAGGACTGAACAGGCGCAACCGGAACCCGCCGCGACCCGCCGCCCCGGCACCGCGTGCGCGCACCTCGCCGGAGTCCGGCCGCCCGTTTCCTGCGGCGGCGCCAGGATCGCGTCGACCGCGGTCCGGCCCTCGGTCTGACCAGCTCCGAGAAGACCGAACCACCCGCGGCGGTGGTGACGTGGCGGGCCGACCCCGCCGGGGGCGTGTGCTGGCGCCGCTCATGCCAGACCCAGTTCCCCGACCACACGGGCCACCCGCTCCCGCTCAGCGGCGGGCAGCCCCAGGACCGGGTGGGGCAGGCAGCGCGGGGCGACCAGGCCCAGGTGTTCGGCGATCGCGGCACTCACGCGCAGACTGCCGTGGGAGGCGAACACCTCCCACAGCGGGCGCAGCCGCTCCGACTCCGCCACGGCCCCCTCGGCGTCACCGCTCAGGGCGGCGCGGACCAGGGGCAGGGCGGTGGCGGGCAGGGTCCCGCCCACCACGGAGAACCAGGCGTGGCAGCCGGCGTTGAGCCCGGTCGCGGCGACGCTGTCGCCGGAGACCCCGATGCCCACGTGGTCGGGGACGGCCGCGCGGATCGCCGCCACGCGCTCGCGAGCGGCCGCCGGGTCCGAGGGCACCGGCGGGATCTTGATCGCGGTCACGGAGGGCAGCGCGGCGATGCGCGCGTACAGCTCGGTCGAGAAGGTGAAGTGCGTCGTGCCGGGGTTGTCGTAGACCACCAGGGGCACCGACAGTTCGGCGGTGACGTTCTCATAGAGCGCGAACACGTCCTCGTCGGTGAGCGGCTGGTAGCTCACCGGGGCCAACAGCACGGCGGACGCACCGGCCTGCTGGGCGTCCTGGGCCAGGGCCCGCACACGGGAGGTGCGCAGCGCGCCGATACCGACGACCACCGGTGTGCCGTCCGCGTGCCGCACCGCCGCCCGGGCCACGCGGTGGCGTTCGTCGCGGTCCAGGTAGGCGTAGGAGCCGGTCGAACCCAGCGCGCCGATGGAGTCGACGCCCGCCTCGACCAGGCGGGTGACCAGTCCGGCGTAGGCCCGCTCGTCGAAGCGGTCATCGTCCAGCGGGGTCAGGGGGAAGGCGCTCAGGCCTGTGAACATGGTCTTTCCTTCGTGTTCAGGGCAAGGGTGGCGGCCAGCCGGGCGGCGAAGGTCTCGGCGTGTTCGGGCCGGAGGGCGGAGGTGGTGACGCGGATGGCCGAGCGGCGTGTGAGGGTGAACAGCGAACCGGGGCGCACGGCCCACCCGTGGCCAGCCAGGTCCGCGACCACCGCCGTCTCCGGTGCGTCGGTCAGCGGGACCCACACGTTGACCCCGTCGACCCCCCGCAGCCAGGGCAGTCCGCGCGCGTCCAGCGCTTCGGTCAACAGCCTGCGCCGGTGCGCGTACACATCCGAGGCGTGCTCCAGGAGCGCAGGGGTGGCGGGGTCGGTGAGCACTTCGGCGACCAGGTGCTGTAGCACGTGGCTGACCCATGTGGCCGCCGCCAGACGGGTCCGCAACCGTGCCGCGGTGTCGGGGTCGCACACCGCCATTCCCAGGCGTAGGTCCGGGCCCAGGAACTTCGACACCGAACGCACCAGCGCCCACCGCGGCGCGTCGGCGGGGGGGATGCGCCGATACGGGGTGCGGGCCAGGGCGGAGAAGTG